>NZ_JCALCK010000016.1:0-54321 GCF_059812285.1 Mycobacterium sp. NGS62
GATCCGCTTGCAAAAGGAAGCAGGACTTCGAACTAGGCGCCGCGGATTCTGGCCGGTTGTGGCCGCCGATCGCGCCTCGGTTGAGCGGATGTTTTATCCGCAGTTCTCGCGGCGCGGGCGGACGCCGCCCTATGCTGAGCCGGTGACCGTCCCCGACCCGGCCGCCGATCAGCAAACTTCACCGGAAGTGCGGGACAGCTCCGTTCCGCCCGCGCGCACCGCCGCTTTCTTCGACCTCGACAAGACCATCATCGCCAAATCCAGCACCCTGGCGTTCAGTAAACCGTTCTTCAATCAGGGCCTGATCAACCGCCGCGCGGTGCTCAAATCCAGCTACGCCCAGTTCCTATACCTGTTGTCCGGCGCCGACCACGATCAGATGGATCGGATGCGCATCCACCTGACCAACATGTGCACGGGGTGGGACGTCGAGCAGGTCAAGTCGATCGTCAACGAGACGCTGCACGACATCGTGACCCCGCTGGTGTTCGCAGAAGCCGCCGACCTGATTGCCGCCCACAAGTTGTGCGGGCGCGACGTCGTGGTGGTGTCGGCATCCGGCGATGAGTTGGTGGCACCGATCGCCCGCGCGCTGGGAGCCACCCACGCGATGGCCACGCGCATGGTCGTCGAAGACGGCAAGTACACCGGAGAGATTGGCTTCTACTGCTACGGCGACGGCAAGGTCCAAGCCATTCGTGAGTTGGCCGCCCGCGAGGGGTACGTGCTCGACCACTGCTATGCCTACTCGGATTCGATTACCGACATACCGATGCTGGAAGCGGTCGGGCATCCCAGTGTGGTCAATCCCGACCGTGCTCTGCGCAAGGAGGCGGCGGCCCGCGGATGGCCGGTGCTCAGTTTCTCCCGTCCGGTGTCGCTGCGCGATCGCATCCCGGCACCGTCGGGGGCCGCGGTCGCCACGACGGCCGCGGTGGGGGTCAGCGCGCTGGCCGCCGGAGCAGTCACCTATTCGCTGCTGCGGCGTTTCGCTTGGTAGCCCGCCAGCAAACTGATTGCGATTGCTATTTCAAGTTGTTTCAAAGCTTTACCCAATTGGCCCTTGCTGTGATACGGGTCACGTAGTACAAAGGAGTCACGGAAGCCCGGTGAGGCCAAGGTCGATCCGGAAGAGAAGGTTCGATCTCCCAATCCGGGCGCCCAGCACGGTTCCCGGCACCCACGCGGAGTCATAGCCGCGATAATGGCAGAAGTGTTGCGGGCCTGCGTAATTGCGAAAAGCGGACGGCTTCGACGGCCTTTTGGGTAGGGCTGCAACCGCGCGCCTCGCAAGATCGCCGAGGCCACCCACGCAACCCCGAGGATGCACGCTTGGTAACCGAGTGCCGTGCTAGCGGGCGGTGAGCCGAACTTTTCGGATCGCCGCCCGCTTCACATGTTCGACCATTCCCGGCGCCCTCCGCTGGCAATCTACTTGGCAAGCGACTCGGCGATCGAAAAGGCCTCCCGCCCACCGTCCTGCATGGCCCGGCAACACAACTTCAGCCAGCCCGCCATCCCCTCGGTGGTGCCTTCGGCGAAGCCGCGCGCGGCGTCGCGATAGTCGGCGGCGCGACGCATCCACGTCACCTCCGGCACGCCCAGCCCGTGCGGATCCAGCCCGGTGGCGATGGCGATCAGCCGCGACACCGCGCGGGCCACCACGCCGTCCGCACTGCCGAACGGCGCCAGCGCCAACAGCTCGCCGTGCGCGACTGCGGCGACCACCGGAGCCGGCGCCCGCGTGCCGCCGCTCACCACCTCTGCCAACAGCTCGAGACGCGGCCCGACGTCAGCGCCGGCCCGCGGCCGGCCCAGCCGTTCTTCGTCAACCTGATCGGCGGCCGCCAACATGTGCAGCCGCGCCAACGCCTGCAGCGGCGCCCGCCGCCACACCGCCACCAGGTTGGTCTCGCCGCCTTCGAGGGCCTGCGCCACCCGCAGCGCGCCGCCGAACACCGGGTCGCTGGTTGCCGACTCGTCGAGCTGTATGGGCCCACCATCCAAGACCGACGAGGCCCGCGCTGCCCGCAACGCCGCCTCGGCGGCGGTTACCGGCCAGCCCCGCCGGTTGGCCTGATGTCGATGGGCCTGGCCGAGTGCGTCGCGTGCCTGCTCGGCAGCGACGGCGATGCCGGGCAGCTCCATCAGTGGTGCCAGCGGGTCGTTCATAAGCGCCGCTCCTTCTCATCGCTGCGCTCTGCATCGTCGCCGGCGCGTATCACGACCAGTCACCTTAAGCGCCGGGGATCGCCGCCAGCAGCTCACGGGTGTAGTCATGCCGCGGCCGGGTGAACAACTCTTCGGTGGGCGCGTGCTCCACCACCCGCCCGGCGCGCATCACCACGACCTCGCCGGCGATCTGCCGGATCACCGCCAAATCGTGGCTGATGAACACATAGCTCAGCTCGAGCTCGGCCTGCAGCTCGGTGAGCAGATCCAGGATCTGCGCCTGCACGACGACGTCGAGCGCCGACACCGCCTCGTCGCAGACCAGCACCTCGGGGTGCAGCGCCAGCGCCCGGGCAATCGCGACCCGCTGGCGCTGGCCGCCGGACAACTCGCGCGGTCGCCGGTCCAACAGCGAGGACGGCAACGCCACCTGGTCGGCCAGCTCGCGCACCGCCGCGCGGCGGCCGCGACGATCGCCGACCCGGTGAATCCGCAGCGGTTCCTCGATGGCGCGGAACACCGAGTACATCGGATCCAGACTGCTGTACGGGTTCTGGAACACCGGCTGAACCCGGCGGCGAAACGCCAAGGTCGCACGACGGTCCAGTGCGGCGATGTCTTGACCGTCGAAAGTCACCACGCCCGACGTGGGTGGCAGCAGCCCGAGCATCATCCGGGCCAGCGTGGATTTCCCCGATCCCGATTCGCCGGCAATTGCCAGCGTGGACCCGCGCCGCAGCCGAAACGACACATCGTCGACGGCGCGAAATTCCGTCCTGCGCCACGGGGCGCCGTGCGACTGCCGGAAGACTTTGGTCAGTCCGCTGACCACGACCACATCGTCGCTTCCTGCATGGCGGTGCTCGACTGGCCGGTGCATCGACGGGGCGGCGGCCACCAGTCGACGGGTGTAGTCATGCTGCGGAGCTTGCAGGACCGTCTGCGCCGCGCCGACTTCCACAACGAGGCCGCGGTGCATGACGATCAGGTGCTCGGCGCGTTCGGCGGCCAGCGCTAAATCGTGGGTGATCAGCAGCACCGCGGTGCCCAGTTCACCGGTGAGACGTTGCAGGTGATCGAGCACCCGGCGCTGCACGGTGACGTCCAGCGCCGAGGTCGGCTCGTCGGCGATCAGCAGTTGTGGGCGGCCGGCCAGCCCGATCGCGATCAGCGCGCGCTGGCACATGCCACCGGACAGCTGATGCGGATAACTCCTGGCCTGCGTCACGGGATCCGGCATGCCCACCGCTTCGAGCAGCTGTACGGCGTCGGTGTCGTCGACGTCGTTGGCGCGCAGCGCCTCCCGGATCTGAAAGCCCACCTTCCATACCGGGTTCAGGTTGGTCATCGGGTCCTGCGGCACATATCCGATGCCGCTGCCACGGATCGAGCGGATGCGCCGCCGGTCGGCGGCGGTGATGTCGAGACCGTCGAAGACGATGCGGCCTGCGGTGATCCGCCCGCCGCCGGGCAGTAGCCCCAGAATGGCTGCGGCGGTGGTGGACTTTCCTGATCCGGACTCCCCGACGATGGCGACGGTCTGGCCGCGGTGCACCGTCAGATCCACGCCCCCGACCGCCGGAGCATCGTCGTCGAACCTGACTTCCAGGCCCTCAACGCTCAGCAGCGGCGCGGTCATGCTCGCCATGACCGTGAGCCCGGGTCGAGGGCATCCCGCAAGACATCGCCCATCATCATGAACGCCAACACCGTGATCGCCAGCGCGCCCGCGGGATAGAACAGGATCGGCGAGCCAGCCCGCAGCCGGGTCTGGTCGATATTGATATCCCCGCCCCACGACACCACCGAGGGCGGCAGCCCGACTCCCAGGTAGGACAGCGTGGCCTCGGTGACGATGAACATTCCCAACGCGATGGTGGCGACCGCGATGACCGGGCCGATGGCGTTGGGCAGCGCGTGGCGGACGAGGATCGCAAACCTGCCCAGCCCCAACGCTTCTGCGGCCAGAATGTAGTCGCTGTTCCGCACCGCGATCACCGCACCGCGGGCGATCCGGGCCACCTGCGGCCAACCGAACAAAGCCAGGATCGCGATCACGCTCCACACCGTGCGGTGATGCATCACCTGCATCAGCACGATGGCGGCCAGCAGCAACGGGATTCCGAAGAAGACGTCGGCCACCCGAGAGACCACCGCGTCGAGCCAGCGGCCGTAAAAACCGGCCAGCGCCCCCAGTGCCCCGCCGATGACGAACACCGCCGCGGTGGCGCCCAACCCGACGGTGATTGACGCGCGCGCGCCATAGACCGTGCGGGCGTAGATGTCGTGGCCCTGCAGATCGGTGCCGAACCAATGCGCCCCAGACGGCGCCAGCAGGCTCTGGTTCGGATCGGCATAGCCGGGATCGGCAGCGGTGAACAATGCCGGAAACGCCGCCATGACACCGACGAGCAGGATCAGCGCAGCGGCGAGGAGGAATTTCGGCCGACGCCACAGCTCAGCCATAGCGAATCCGGGGGTCCAGCGCGGCGTAGAGCAGATCCACCAACAGATTGGTGATCAGGTAGATGACCACCAGCACCGTCACGATCGACACCACCGTCGGCGCTTCCTGGCGGGTGACCGCCTGATAGAGCACACCGCCGACACCGTGGATGTTGAAGATGCCCTCGGTGACGATCGCGCCACCCATCAGCGCACCAAGGTCAGCGCCGAGGAATGTCACCACCGGGATCAGTGAATTGCGCAGGATGTGCACCGTCACCACTCGGGGCCGGGCCAATCCCTTGGCGGTGGCGGTGCGCACATAATCGGCGTGCGCGTTGGCGGCCACCGCCGAACGGGTCAACCGCACCACGTAGGCGAACGACACCGAACCCAGCACGATGCCGGGTAGCAGCAGTCGACCCAACGTCGCCTGATCGCCCACGGTCACCGGCGCGATGCCCAACCGAACGCCGAACACGAACTGCGCCAAAAAGCCGAGCACGAAAATCGGGACCGCGACGATAACCAGGCTGGCGATCAGCACGCCGGCGTCGAAGATCCCGCCCCGGCGCAACCCGGCGATCACCCCGAACCCGATACCCAGCACCGCCTCGACAGCCAGTGCGATCAGCGCAAGCCGGATGGTTACCGGAAATGCTTGTGCCAGAACGGTACTGACCGGCAGCCCGGAGTAAGCGCGGCCCAGGTCGCCACGCAGGATGCCGCCGAGGTAATGCAAATACTGCAGCACGAACGGGTCGTCGAGATGATATTGGGCGCGCAGCTGCGCGGCCACCGCGGGGCTCAGCGGCCGGTCCCCGCCCAATGCGGCCAGTGGGTCACCGGGCAGCAGGAAAACCATCCCGTAGATCATCAGCGTCGCGCCGAGGAAAACCGGGATCATGACTGCCACCCGACGGGCGATGTACCAACCCATGTCAGGCCTTGACGATGCGTTCGTAGTCGGGCAGACCGTTCCAGGTGAGCGCGACGCTACTGACCGCCGGTGACCTGCCCGCGACGGCGATGGTGTACCACAACGGTACGGTGGGCATGTCGCGCAACAGGATTCGCTGCGCTGCGTTGGTCAGCGCATGCGATTGCGGCAGGGTCGGTGCGGCTTCGGCGTCGGCCAGCGCTGCGTCGAACGCCGGGTTGGAATAGCCCACGTCGTTGGATCCGGCTGCGGTGACGAACAGCGGCTCGAGGAACTGCAGCATCGACGGATAGTCCCCTTGCCAGCCGGCGCGGAAGGCGGTGGTGATCGTGCGACGCGTGATCTGGGTGCGAAACCCCGCGAAGGTGGGCTGCGGCGCACCGGCGGCGTCGATGCCCAGCACGTTCTTGATGCTGTTGGCCACCGCGTCCACCCACTCCTGATGACCGCCGTCGGCGTTGTAGGCGATCGCGTACTGACCCGTCCACGTCGAGATGGCGTCGGCCTGTGACCACAGCCGTCGCGCCCGGTCCGGATCGAAATTCAATGCGTCGCTGCCGTCGATGTTCGGGTCGAATCCAGGCAGCGAACTGGCCGTGAATTCGCGGGCGGGCGAACATGTTCCGGCGAAGAACTGCCGGCAGATCTGCGGGCGGTTGATCGCCGCAGACAGCGCCAGCCGGCGCAGCCGGCCCTCCTCTCCGCCGAAGTGGGCCAACCGTAGCGGCGTGTCGAGAGCCCGGTTGCTTGCCGCCGGCGCGCTGACCGCGCGGTCGCCGAGGTCTTTGCGGTAGACCGGCAGCACACTGGGCGGAATGGTGTCCAGCACATCGAGATTGGCGGACAATAGATCGGCATAGGCGGTGTCGAGATTCGCGTAGAAGACGAAGCGCAGCCCCTTGTTCTGCGGCATGCGGTTGCCGTGGTAGCCGGGGTTGGGCACCAGGTCGAGTTTGACGTTGTGCTGCCAGGCGTATCCGTCGACAAGCCGGTATGGACCGTTGCCGACGGGATGCTGCCCAAAAGCCGCGATGTCGTCGAACGCCGCTTGCGGTAGCGGGTAAAACGGTGAAAACCCAAGCCGCAGTGTGAAGTCGATGGTCGGCGCCTTGAGCCGGACGGTGAATTCGTGGTCGTTGACCACGTGCAGGCCGGACATCGTGGTCGCGGTCGGCGTGTCGGCAGCGACCTCGTCGAAACCTGCGATCGGGCTGAAGAAGCTCTGCTGCAGCTGTGCGTTGGTGGTCAGTGCGCCGTAGTTCCAGGCGTCGACAAAGGAGTGCGCCGTCACCGGGGATCCGTCGGTGAAGGTCCACCCCGGTTTGAGCGTGATGCGGTAGTTGACGTTGTCGGTGGTGTCGACCGACTGGGCAACCTCCAATGACGGTGTGCCCTGGGCGTCGTAGGACATCAGGCCGGCGAACAGCCGGTCGATGATGCGCCCGCCGTTGCTGTCGTTGGTGTTGGTCGGGATCAGCGGGTTCTGCGGCTCGCCGGCGTTGACCATCACCACGTCGGTGCGCACCGTGGGCCCGCCGCAGCCGGTGAGCGCCGCCAGCGCGGCGATGGCCATGAAGAGCGCCGTCGCCGCACGAACCATGACGCCGACCCTAGAGCCTGCGGCTGCGGCGCCAGCGCGATTAGGCTCTCAGGAGTGACCGAAACGCATGCCGAGGCGCCGTCGTCATACCCGCCGCCGGACGAGTTCGCGGCACGCGCGAACGTCGGTGACGACGACTACCGCGAGGCCGAAGAGGACCGGCTGGCGTTCTGGGCCAAGCAGGCCAACCGGCTGTCCTGGGCAACGCCGTTCGAGCAGGTGCTGGACTGGTCGGAAGCGCCGTTCGCCAAGTGGTTCGTCGGCGGCCGGCTCAACGTCGCCTACAACTGCCTGGACCGCCACGTCGACGCCGGCCACGGCGACCGGACCGCTATCTACTGGGAAGGCGAACCGGTCGACGAGAGCCGCGAGCTCACTTACGCAGAGCTGCACGCGCAGGTCTGCAAGGCCGCCAACGCGCTCAGCAAGCTGGGCCTGGTCGCCGGCGACCGCGTCGCGATCTACCTGCCGATGATCCCCGAGGCGATCATCGCGATGTTGGCCTGCGCACGGCTGGGCATCATGCACAGCGTCGTGTTCGCCGGGTTCACTGCCAAGGCGCTGGGCGCCCGGATCGCCGACGCCGAGGCCAAGCTGCTGATCACCGCCGACGGCCAGTTCCGGCGCGGCAAGCCGGCACCGCTGAAGGAGGCGGCCGACGAAGCGATCGGCGCCGACAGCCCCGTCGAGCATGTGCTGGTGGTCCGGCGTACCGGGATCGACGTGCCGTGGACTGAAGATCGGGATCTCTGGTGGCATGACGTCGTCGACTCCGCGGCGGCCGAACATACTCCGGAAGCCTTTGACGCCGAACATCCGCTGTTCTTGCTGTACACCTCGGGCACCACCGGTAAGCCCAAGGGCATCATGCACACCAGCGGAGGGTTCCTCACCCAGACGTCCTACACCCACCACAGCATCTTCGACATCAAGCCCGACACCGACGTGTTCTGGTGCACCGCCGACATCGGCTGGGTCACCGGGCACACCTACAGCGTCTACGGGCCATTGTCCAACGGCGTCAGCCAGGTCATCTACGAAGGCACACCCGACACACCCACCCAGCACCGCCACTTCGAGGTCATCGAAAAGCGCGGAGTCACTATCTATTACGCCGCACCCACGTTGATCCGCACCTTCATGAAGTGGGGCCGCGAGATTCCCGACGCGCATGACCTGTCCAGCCTGCGGCTACTGGGATCGGTCGGCGAGCCGATCAACCCCGAAGCCTGGCGTTGGTACCGCACCGTCATCGGCGCCGACCGCACCCCGGTGGTGGACACCTGGTGGCAGACCGAAACCGGCGCGTCGATGATCTCGCCGCTACCCGGTGTGGCCGCAGCCAAACCGGGTTCGGCGATGACACCGCTGCCGGGCATCTCGGCCAAGATCGTCGACGACGACGGCAACGCGCTCACGCCGCCGTCGACAGACGAAGGCGAGCATGTCACCGGCTATTTGGTGATGGACCAGCCGTGGCCGGGCATGCTGCGCGGCATCTGGGGCGACCCGGACCGCTACCGCGAAACCTACTGGTCCAAGTTCGCCAAACAGGGCTGGTACTTCGCCGGAGACAGCGCTCGCTACGACCCGGATGGCGCCATCTGGGTGGTGGGTCGCATCGACGACGTGATGAATGTGTCCGGACACCGGATCTCCACCGCCGAGGTGGAGTCGGCGTTGGTCGGCCACTCCGGAGTCGCCGAGGCCGCGGTGGTCGGAGCCACCGACGACACCACCGGACAAGCGATTTGCGCTTTCGTCGTACTCCAGGCCGACCAACCCGAAACCGTCGACGAAAAGATCATCGAGGAGCTGCGCGGCGAGGTGGCGCGGACGATCTCGCCGATCGCCCGGCCACGCGAACTTCACGTGGTGCCCGAGTTGCCGAAAACCCGCAGCGGCAAGATCATGCGCCGGTTGCTGCGCGACATCGCCGAGAAGCGGGAACTCGGAGACACCTCGACGCTGCTCGACCCGGACGTGTTCGACGCGATCCGGGCGGCCAAGTAACCGCTAAGCAGCCGGGCTGGCCGAGACGGGGACGAATCCGGCGCCCGGGCGGCCCTTGGCGGCGAGGTCGGCCAACACAGCGTTGATCGACACCACCGTCGCGGGGGTGTGCAGCGGAATGTATTTGATGACGCAGGTCGGCAGGGCTTCGCTGAAGGCGCCGTGGATCATCCCCACCAGCAGATCGTCGACGACGACCGGTGCGCCCGAGTCACCCGGTTGCCCGCACACCTGCATGACCAGGGTGCCCGGATCCTGGCCCGGCCCGAACACGATGCCGCAGGAGTTGCCGGTGGTGCGGCCCTGCTTGCAGGCGATCTGACCGGCGGCCGGATCGGGACCGATGCCATTGATCGTGAACCCGCCGAGGTCGGCGACTGGTATCACCTTGGCCGGATCGAACCGGATGACGGCGTAATCAAGAATGTCGTTGCCGGCCACCATGGTGCCCAACGTGCCGCGATTCTGCGCCGCCTCGGCGGCGACCTGGGCGCCCGGACCACCACAGTGCGCGGAGGTGAAACCGATCAGTGCGCCGGTGTTGTCGTTGCCAATGCTGGTCAACGTGCACAGCGTGCCGCCGTCGATCACGATGCCGGCGCCGCCGCCGATCGGCACCCTGTCGTCGGCCACCGCGCTGGTGGCCCGCAGACCGACCAGGCACAGCAGGGCGGCAACCGCCGCTATGGTCCCCACACGAAGTAGCCGACAATGCGTTGTCTGCAAAGGGCTACTCCTGTCGCGAATCCGGAAGGGCTGCGTCAGTCTAACGTGGTCGGGGCCGTCCAGCGGCTGTCCTGTCCTGACCATCTCGGTTGCGCTCGTCTGGCACCGGGCCGCATGGCAACATGAACCGCGACAACAGCGAACCGGGAGGGACCGTCCGTGAGCAAGCCAGACCGCAAGAAGGCCGGTGGTAACGGCGGCAAGGACGGGGTGCCCAACACCCTCACCACGATTCCGTTGACCGACCCGCATGCGCTGCCCGTCGAGCCGTCAATCGGCGAGCTGGTCAAGGACGCGACAACCCAGATGTCGACGCTGGTACGCGCCGAAGTCGAACTGGCCCGCGCCGAGATCACCCGCGACGTCAAAAAAGGCCTGACCGGCAGCGTCTTCTTCATCTCGGCGCTGGTGGTGCTGTTCTACTCGACCTTCTTTTTCTTCTTCTTCGTCGCCGAACTGCTCGATACCTGGCTATGGCGCTGGGTCGCGTTCCTGGTCGTGTTCGGCATCATGGTCGTCTTCACCGCCCTGCTGGCGCTGTTCGGTTTTCTGAAAGTCCGCCGCATCCGCGGACCGCAGCAGACCATCGAATCGGTCAAGGAAACCCGCGCCGCTTTCACCCCGGGCCACGACAAATCTGACGGCACGACGGGACAGCTCGCGCCGGGCGGCACCCCTGCCGACCCCTCGGGCTGGTAAATGGCAGCACCGGATCCGTCGGTCACCCGTATCGACGGGCCATGGCGCCATCTGGACGTGCACGCCAACGGGATCCGCTTCCACGTCGTCGAGGCAGTCCCGCCCGAGCGCGATGCGGCCACCCCGCAGACTGCGCGGCCGCTGGTGATCATGTTGCACGGCTTCGGCTCGTTCTGGCTGTCCTGGCGGCATCAGTTGCGCGGCTTGACCGGCGTACGCGCGGTCGCCGTGGATCTGCGAGGCTATGGCGGCAGCGACAAACCGCCCCGAGGCTACGACGGTTGGACGCTTGCCGGCGACACGGCCGGGTTGATCCGCGCGCTCGGGCATTCGTCGGCCACCCTGGTCGGCCACGCCGACGGCGGACTGGTCTGCTGGGCCACCTCGGTGCTGCACTCCCGGCTGGTCCGGGCGATCGCAGTAATCAGTTCCCCCCACCCCGCCGCGCTGCGCGCCTCGGCGCTGACCTGCAGAGAGCAAGCTCGCGCGCTGCTGCCGTCGCTGCTGCGTTACCAGGTGCCGATGTGGCCGGAGCGATCGCTGACCCGGCACGACGCCGCCGAGATCGAACACTTGGTGCGCAGCCGCGCCAGCGCCAAATGGACTGCATCCGAAGACTTTTCCGAAACGGTCGGCCACCTGCGGCAGGCGATCCAGATCCCGTCGGCGGCGCACTCCGCGCTGGAGTATCAGCGCTGGGCGGTGCGCAGCCAGCTACGCGACGAGGGCCGGCGGTTCATGAGGTCGATGAGCAGAGGCACCAACGTTCCGCTATTGCACATTCGCGGCGGCACCGATCCCTACGTGCTGGCCGATCCGGTCGAGCGGACCCGGCGCTATGCCCCCCACGGTGGTTACGTAACCGTTTCCGGGGCAGGGCATTTCAGCCATGAAGAGGCGCCGCAGGAAGTCAACAGTCACCTGATGGGGTTTCTGCAGCAGGTGTACGGCAGCGGACTCAGCTGACGCAGGAGCCGGTGCCGACCGGGGCGGTGTCGCCGATCTGAGCGAGCTGACTGCTCACCTCTTTGGCGGTCAGCACGAATCCGGTGTCGTTGTCGTCGACCGCCGCCCCGAAGACGACCCCGAGCACTTTGCCGTTCATGTCGATCAGCGGGCCGCCCGAATTACCTTGCTCCACAGTGGCTCTGATTGTGTACACCTCGCGGTTGACGTTGGCGTCGCGGTAGATGTCCGGGCCGGACAGCTCAATGATCTCGCGGATCCGGGCCGGGGTCGCCACGAAGCCACCCCCGCCGGGGTAGCCCATAACCACGGCGTCAGTGCCACCCTTGGCCGGGGCACTGGCAAAGGCCAGCGGTCCCGGCGGCAGGTTCGGGACCGCCAGAATAGCGATGTCGACGGTGGGGTCGTAGGACACCACCGTGGCATCGTACGGGTTGCCGCTGACCTCCACTGTGACGTTGTTCGCGCCCGCCACCACGTGGGCATTAGTCATGACCCGATCTGGCGAGAGCACGAATCCACTGCCCTCCAACACCTTCTGGCAGCTGGGCGCGATCGCGCGGATCTTGACCACACTGGGCTCGGTTGCGGCCACCACCGGGTTGCCGGCCAGTGCCGCATCGGGCGTCGGGACCGCGACAACCGGGGTTCGACCGAACGGCCCCAGCACTTGCGGAAGACCGGAGGTGTCCAGCAGCGACGACAGCCGCTTGGGCACTGTCTGCAGCCAGGGCGGCGCAACCTGGTTGACTTCGGCCAGCACCCGCGAACCACGCACCGCCGCAGCGAGACTGGGCTGCCCCGACGACGACGTCAGCGGAGTCGCCAGCAGCCAGGCTGCGACGAGCACCACAACCAGCTGCACCGCCACGCCGATGATCGAGTCGAAGAAGCGGATGATGCGGCTGCGGATCGCCCCGCGCACCGCCCGGCCCAGCACTACGCCAGCGACCTCACCGATGACAACCAGCCCGAGGATCAGGCACAGCGCAGCGAACAGCTTGGCGCGCGGAGCCATGATGTAGCTGACAATGTGCGGCGCCAGCAGCACTCCGGCGACCGCGCCGAGCAGCACTCCGACGAACGACAGCAGTGAGCCCAAAGCGCCTGAGCGCCAACCCGAGATAGCCGCGACAAAGGCGATTGCGAGCACGGCGATGTCGATCCACTGTGACGGGGTCATCATGCACCACCCTCATCGCCGACCAGGGCCATCGCCTCGTCGAGTTCGCGGACGTCGCTGGTGTCCCAGGGCTGCGCCCAGCCGGCGACATCCAGCATCGCTGAGATCACCTGGCCAGTGAAGCCCCACACCAGCATTTCGTTCAACAGAAACGCCGGGCCGGCGAAGCGCCGGTGCAACGCGCTGCGATAGACCATCAGCCGGTTGGCCGGATTGACGAAAGCGCGCACCGGGACTCGCGCAACGATTGCAGTTTCGGCCTCGTCGACCACTGCCACCGGGCCGGGGTCGGGAGAATACGCCAACACCGGGACGACGTGAAAACCCGACGGCGCGATAAACGTTCGTTCCAATGTGGCCAGTGGATGCAGTCGGCCGATGTCGATTCCGGTTTCTTCGTGCGCTTCTCGCAAGGCAGTGGCCACCGGTCCGTCGTCGCCGGGATCGGACGCGCCACCGGGAAACGCCGCTTGGCCCGCATGGTGACGCAATGTGGAGGCCCGCACGGTGACCAACAGGTCGGCTTCGTCGGGAAACCTGCCGGCCGGGCCCGATTGCGGGCCGGAGAACAGCACCAGCACCGCGGCTTCGCGCCCGTCACCGCGCAGCGCCGCCGTCGCCTTCGCCGCGGTGACCAGCGCAAGGACGTCGGCGGGCAGCCGGCGCCGGAAGGCCTCCGGTACCTCGCCCACGTTGTCGACCAATGGGCGCAGCCAGGGCGGCCCGAGCTCGGGCGTCAGCGGAACCGCAGCGCTCACCGGCGCCTCCCTGGTGTGGTCCAATCGCCCGGCTCGCCCCCTCAAGCGGGGGGACCCCCGCCTCAGGGCGCCAGCCTGGCTCATCATGCATGATCTCCGACCGCAGCCGCGATTTCGTCGGCGGTGGCGAAAGCCCGCGGCAAGCTCTGGGCAACGCTACCGTCCGCGGCCAGCACCACCGTCGCGGGCATCACATTCGGCACCCGCAACGCGGCCGCGATCCGCCGGCGACCGTCCTGCAGCGTCGGCAACCGCACACCCAACTGCGCCAGCCGCAGCAGGGCCGCCGTCTCGTTCTCGTCCTGGTGCACGGTCACGACCGTTACGGCCGGCCCGACCCGTCGCTGATACTCGGCCATCGCGGGCAGCTCGGCCTTACACGGCTCACACCAATACGCCCACAGGTTCAGCACCACCCGGCGTCCGGCCAGCGCGCGGCCGACATCGACGGCCGAGCCGTCGGCTGCGCATTCCACGGTGACATCACGCAACGCCGGCGGACCGGCGTTGGCACCGGCGGCCGGACACGGGGGCAGATCGGCGCGTTGCCGGGGCCCGGCCAGCGCCGCGGGGGTGTCGGCGTCGCGGTGCTCGCGGCTCGGGCCGCTCGCCGACGGGGCCGGCGGGGCATCGCGGTGATCACGCAATTCGGCGACCAGCGCGACCAGCAGCGCCGCGACCACGACCAGGATCGCGACGGTCCAGCGGGTCCGGGCGGTCATGACGGCGTGGTGGTGTGGCGGGGCTACAACCCGGCCAGCGCCAGCAGATGTTCGGTTTCCGGGCCTTGGACCAAGGGCGCTGCGATCAGCGGGTCGGTCGGACCGGTCCCGAACGAGGGGCAGTCCTTGGCCAGCACACACACACCGCAGGCCGGTTTGCGGGCGTGGCACACCCGTCGGCCGTGAAAGATCACCCGGTGGCTGAGCAGCGTCCACTCGTCGCGCTCGATCAGTTCGCCGACGGCGTGCTCGATTTTCACCGGGTCTTCCTCAGCCGTCCACCGCCACCGCCCCACCAGCCGCTTGAAGTGCGTGTCGACCGTGATGCCGGGGATATCGAAGGCGTTGCCCAGGATGACATTGGCCGTTTTGCGTCCCACCCCGGGCAGGGTGACCAGTTCGGCCATCGTGGCCGGCACCTCGCCGTCGAACCGCTCAACCAGCGCCTGCCCCAGGCCGATCAACGACGAGGTCTTGTTGCGATAGAAGCCGGTCGGACGAATCAGCTCTTCCAGTTCGGTGCGGTCGGCGCGGGCATAATCGAGCGCGGTCTTGTACCGGGCGAACAATGCCGGCGTGGTCAGGTTGACCCGCTTGTCGGTGCTCTGCGCCGAGAGGATGGTGGCCACCGTCAGTTCCAGCGGCGTGGTGAAATCCAGCTCGCAGTAGACATGCGGAAAGGCTTGGGCCAGTTTGCGGTTCATCCGGCGGGCACGTCGAACCAAACCCAGGGGGGTCTCCGCGGCCCACCGCCGGTCCGGGGCGGCGGCGGGCGGCGCAGCGCCGCGTGCGGGCTTGCCCACTGTCACGTCCGACAGAGTACTTGGGTGAATATCCACTGAATTTTGTGATCCCGATGAGACCTTTGCCGTGTTTACTTGCTCCTTGTGTCGTGGTTGCTAGTGGCCTTCATCCCGGGGTTGCTGATGTTGGCGACGTTCGGCTTGCAACGCCTGGAATCGGGCTTGGTCGACGACACACTTACTGCCCGTGACGTCGCGGAGTTTCTCGAGCAGGCCGACGCCGCCGATATGGGCACGTTGGCCCGCGAAGGCATGCCCGAGGCGCTCGACGGCCTGCACCGCCGGCGCGGTGAGCGCATCGACGATCCGGTGCGCGGGTCCAGCGGCGCCGACTATGCCGTCGACCCGTCCGCAAACACCGGCCGCCATCGGCATTCCCGGGCGAATCGGCAATTTGAGCCGCCCCGACATGCCAATCGTGTGTAGCGTTGGCACGTCGAGTTAACGGCTGGCCTCTAGACTCATGTCACTAACCGCATAAGTTGGTACAGCGCCAAGGTGTGAGTCGGGCGCTTGCGCGTAACACAGTAATTCGAACAGCTAAGGGGCAACGTGGACGAGATCCTGGCGAGGGCCGGAATCTTCCAGGGGGTCGAACCCAGCGCCGTCGCAGCGCTGACCAAGCAATTGCAGCCCGTCGACTTCCCCCGCGGGCACACCGTTTTCGCGGAAGGGGAGCCGGGCGACCGGCTGTACATCATCGTTGCCGGGAAGGTCAAGATCGGCCGCCGGTCCCCAGACGGCAGGGAGAACTTGCTGACCATCATGGGCCCGTCCGACATGTTCGGAGAGCTTTCGATCTTCGACCCGGGGCCGCGGACCTCCAGCGCGACAACGATCACCGAGGTGCGGGCGGTGTCGATGGACCGCGACGCGCTGCGGGCCTGGATCGCCGATCGTCCCGAGATCGCCGAGCAGTTGCTGCGGGTACTGGCCCGCCGGTTGCGCCGCACCAACAACAACCTCGCCGACCTCATCTTCACCGACGTGCCGGGCCGGGTCGCCAAGCAGCTGCTGCAGCTCGCTCAGCGGTTCGGCACCCAGGAAGGTGGCGCAATGCGGGTCACCCATGACCTGACGCAAGAAGAGATCGCCCAGCTGGTCGGTGCGTCACGGGAAACGGTGAATAAGGCGCTGGCCGATTTCGCCCACCGGGGCTGGATTCGCCTGGAGGGCAAGAGCGTGCTGATCTCCGACTCGGAGCGATTGGCCAGGCGCGCGCGGTAGTTCCGCGAAGCAGAAGCCAGGGCTGCCGTTGGGCCCAAACCCACGACCGTAGCCTCTGCCTCGCGACAAGCCGCTAACGCCGTAGATAGTCCAGCTGCGCCTGTACGGACCACTCGGCGACATCCCAGAGTTCCTGGTCGACGTCGACGTAGACGTGCTCGACGACCTGACGCAGCGTGGCGTCGTCGCCGAGATCGCGCAGCGCCGCGCGTATTTGCGTCAGCCGCTGCTCTCGGTGGGCGAGATACTCCCCGGCAACCGCCACCAGGTCAGGCAGATCCGGCCCGTGGCCGGGTAGCACGGTGCGGGCGCCCAGGCCTTGTAGCCGCCGCAGCGAGTCGAGGTAGTCAGCGAGGTTGCCGTCTTCCTTGTCGATGACGGTGGTGCCGCGGCCCAGCACGGTGTCCGCGGTGAGCACCGCGTCCTCGAGGACAAACGACACCGAGTCGGCGGTGTGTCCCGGCGTTGCCAATACCTTGATCGTCACGCCGGCAGCCTCGATCACCTCGCCGTCGGTCAGGTGACCGCCGAGGCCGCGCAGGAATCCGCTGCCGACTGAGCGCACCGTCGCACCGGTCGCTTCGACCAGCTTGTCGATGCCGTCGGTGTGGTCGCCGTGTCGGTGGCTGATCAGGACCAGCGCAACCCGGCCGAGCCCCGCGACCCGGCCGATGTGCTCGTCGTCGTCGGGTCCCGGATCGATGACCACCACCTCGTCGCTGCGCGGTCCGCGCAGCACCCAGGTATTGGTGCCCTCCAGCGTCATCTTGCCCGGGTTATCGGCCAACAGCACCGACGCGGTGTCGGTGACCGGCCGCAATTGTCCGTATGCAGGGTGGGTCAACAAGTCGCTACCCGACCTGCACCACCAACTCGACTTCCACCGGCGCATTCAACGGCAGCTCGGAGACCCCGACCGCCGACCGGGCATGCGCGCCGCGGTCCTCGAACACCTCGCCAAGCAGATCCGACGCGCCATTGACGACGCCGGGCTGGCCGTTGAACCCCGGCGCGGAGGCGACGAAGCCGACCACCTTGACGACCTGGGTCACCGAGTCGAGACCCACCAGCGAATTCACCGCGGCCAACGCGTTGAGTGCGCATACCCGCGCCAGCGTCTTGCCCTCCTCCGGACTGACCTCGGCGCCGACCTTGCCGGTCTGCGTCAGCTTGCCGGCCTGCATCGGCAACTGGCCCGAGGTGTAGACCAGGTTGCCGGTGCGCACTGCCGGAACATAGGAGGCCAGCGGCTTCACTACGTCGGGCAGCTCGATACCCAACTGCTCGAGCCGGGCCGAAGCGCTCACTTCGGGCGTTTCAGGTATGCGACGTGTTGCTCACCGGTCGGTCCCGGGAGCACCGACACCAGCTCCCAGCCGTCGGCGCCCCACTGGTCCAGGATTTGTTTGGTGGCGTGCGTCAGCAGCGGGACGGTCGCGTACTCCCAGGCGGTCGGTTGGGTCATAGCCCGAGCTTATCGGTCGGGTGACAACGCCTGTTGGTTAGCATGCTTTGGTGGCGACCACACCGAGCGGCGGGACTTCCATCGGCTGGCCATCGCGCCTGGAGAAGGCCCGGCTGCATTTCGTGACCGGCAAAGGCGGCACCGGCAAGTCGACAATCGCCGCCGCGCTCGCGCTGACGCTGGCGTCCGGCGGGCGCAAGGTGCTGCTTGTCGAAGTCGAAGGGCGCCAAGGGATTGCGCAACTCTTCGACGTTCCTCCGCTGCCCTACAAGGAACTCAAGATCGCGACCGCCGAGCACGGCGGCCAGGTCAATGCGCTGGCGATAGATATCGAGGCGGCATTCCTGGAATACCTGGACATGTTCTACAACCTCGGGATCGCCGGACGGGCAATGCGACGCATCGGCGCCGTCGAGTTCGCGACGACGATCGCGCCGGGCCTGCGTGACGTGCTGCTGACCGGCAAGATCAAGGAGTCGGTGATCCGCATGAACAAGGGCACCAAGAACCCGGTTTATGACGCGATCGTCGTCGACGCACCGCCGACTGGGCGTATCGCGCGCTTCCTGGACGTCACCAAGGCGGTCTCCGATCTGGCCAAGGGCGGACCCGTGCACTCGCAGGCCGACGGCGTGGTCCGGCTGCTGCACTCCGACCAGACCGCGATCCACCTGGTGACGCTGCTGGAGGCGCTGCCGATGCAGGAAACGATGGAGGCGATAGACGAACTGCAGGAGCTGCAGCTGCCGATCGGCAGTGTGATCGTCAACCGAAACATCGCGGCCTACCTGCAGCCCGACGACCTGGCCAAGGCCGCCGAAGGCGACATCGACGCCGACGCCGTGCGATCCGGATTAGCCACGGCTGGAATCAATCTCAGCGACAGCGACTTCGCCGGCCTGCTGACGGAGACCATCCAACACGCCACCCGGATCACCGCCCGCGCCGCGGCCGCGGAGCAACTCGACGAGTTGCAGGTGCCGCGGCTCGAACTCCCGACGATCGCCGACGGCGTCGACCTCGGCAGTCTTTACGAGCTCTCCGAGATACTTGCCGAGCAAGGAGTTCGATGAGTACCACACCACCGACTTTGGATATGGCCACGATCCTGGCCGACACCGCCAATCGGGTGGTGGTGTGCTGCGGGGCCGGGGGGGTCGGCAAGACCACCACCGCCGCGGCGATGGCGCTGCGCGCGGCCGAGTACGGCCGCACGGTGGTGGTGCTGACCATCGACCCGGCCAAACGACTGGCCCAGGCGTTGGGGATCAATGATCTTGGCAACTCGCCGCAACGCGTACCGCTGGCGCCCGAGGTGCCCGGGCAGCTCTACGCCATGATGCTCGACATGCGCCGCACCTTCGACGAAATGGTGCTGCAGTACTCCGGACCCGAACGGGCGCAAGCCATTTTGGACAACCAGTTCTACCAGACAGTCGCTACTTCGCTCGCCGGCACTCAGGAATACATGGCGATGGAAAAGCTCGGCCAGTTGTTGAGCCAGGACCGCTGGGACCTGGTCGTGGTGGACACCCCGCCGTCGCGCAATGCGTTGGACTTCTTGGACGCACCGAAACGGTTGGGCAGCTTCATGGATAGCCGGCTGTGGCGGTTGCTGCTCGCCCCGGGGCGCGGTATCGGGAGATTGGTCACCGGTGCCGTCGGCCTGGCGATGAAGGCGCTGTCGACCGTCCTGGGCTCTCAGATGCTTTCCGATGCCGCGGGATTCGTGCAGTCGCTGGACGCCACCTTCGGTGGCTTCCGGGAGAAAGCGGACCGTACCTATGCGCTGCTGAAGCGGCGCGGCACCCAGTTCGTGGTGGTGTCGGCGGCCGAACCGGACGCGCTGCGCGAAGCGTCGTTCTTCGTCGATCGGCTCTCCGAAGAGCGCATGCCGCTGGCCGGCCTCATCTTGAACCGGACGCATCCGATGTTGTGTTCGTTGCCGGTGGAGCGGGCCATCGACGGCGCCGAGACACTCGAGAGCACACCAGAGGGTAACGACGTTGCCCTCGCCACAGCGGTATTGCGCATCCACGCCGACCGCGCGGCGATCTCCAAGCGGGAAATCCGGTTGTTGTCACGATTTACCGGCGCCAACCCCCACGTGGCGATCGTCGGTGTGCCGTCACTGCCATTCGACGTTTCGGATCTGGAGGCGCTGCGCGCCATCGCCGATCAGATGACGGCGGCAGCCAGCTGACGCGCTAGTTGGCGTCCAAAATCCGGACGTCCAATATCCGGACTTAGCCAGCGCTGCGATGCTTGCGTTGCGCAGCGAAGAAGTCCGCCCACGACACGACGTCCGGGTGCTGCTTGAGGAGCGCCCGCCGCTGGCGTTCGGTCATCCCACCCCAGACGCCGAACTCGACGCGGTTATCCAAGGCATCCGCGCCGCATTCCAGCATGACGGGACAGTGCCGACAGATCACTGCAGCTTTGCGCTGCGCGGCGCCGCGGACGAAAAGCTCGTCCGGGTCGGCGGCCCGGCACAGAGCCTTGGAAACCCAGGCGATCCGTGCCTCGGAATCCGCCCGATAGAGCGACGGTTGACTTGGTACCGTGCTCGTCCTGCGCGCCGTCGTCCGTGTATCCGCCACCAGCGTTCCCCTTCTCGCCGGCCGCCACGACGACGGCCCCCGCTCCCGATACAGATCGTCCTGCGACCTACGCCACACCAAGTCCGCCAGTGTTACCTGTATCTCACTGTCCGTATAAGTTAGGTGGTCAGGTACCAATTGCGCAACAGTCTGATACCGGCTTTTTTGGCACAAGTGTGCCGTCCGATCATGAAAAGCCGATTTGTGCTGGTCGACGGACCCTGAGGGACACCTGAGAGCGGCCTGATAAGGCGCTGAACTGTTACGCCGACGCAACTATTCGCATAGACCACTCCAGATGACACGCGTCGCGGCGCAGCTAGTCTAGTAGCCATGCCGGAGCCCGAGCGACCCCCGACCGCGATGACGGTCGCCAAGCTCGCAGGGTGCTGTCTGCTGGCCGGGGTCCTCGTCGCAGCACTGCTATTTCCACTGGTCGGTGGGGTCGGATTGGCGTCCAATCGGGCGTCGGAGGTCGTTGCCAACGGGTCGGCCCAACTGCTCGAGGGCGACGTCCCCGCGGTGACCACGATGGTCGACGTCAAAGGCAACACCATCGCCTGGTTGTATTCGCAACGCCGCTTCGAAGTAACCAGCGACAAGATCGCCAACACCATGAAGCTGGCAATCGTCTCGATCGAGGACAAGCGGTTTGCCGAACACAACGGCGTGGACTGGCAGGGCACGCTGACCGGGCTGGCCGGCTACGCCTCGGGCGACCTCGACACTCGCGGCGGTTCGACGATCGAGCAACAGTACGTGAAGAACTATCAACTGCTGGTGGTCGCGCAGACCGATGCGGAGAAGCGCGCTGCCGTCGAGACGACGCCGGCACGCAAGCTGCGCGAGATCAGGATGGCGCTCACGCTGGACAAGACCTTCACCAAGTCGGAGATCTTGACCCGCTATCTGAACCTGGTGTCCTTCGGGAACAACGCGTTCGGCGTGCAGGACGCCGCGCAAACCTATTTCGGGGTGAACGCCTCGGAGCTGAACTGGCAACAGGCTGCGCTGTTGGCCGGATTGGTGCAGTCCACCAGCACGCTCAATCCGTATACCAATCCCGATGGCGCGCTGGCCCGGCGGAACTTGGTGTTGGACACCATGATCGAGAACCTGCCCAAAGAAGCTGACGCGTTGCGCGCGGCCAAGGCAGAGCCGTTGGGAATCTTGCCGCAGCCCAACGAGTTACCGCGCGGCTGCATCGCCGCGGGCGATCGAGCGTTCTTCTGTGACTATGTGCAGGCATATCTGGCCCGGGCCGGGATCAGCAAGGAACAGGTGGCCCGGGGCGGCTATCTGATCCGCACCACCCTGGACCCCGACGTGCAGGCCTCGGTCAAGCAGGGGATCGACGCGTCCGCCAGCCCGGACCTCAACGGGATCGCCAGCGTGATGAGCGTGGTCAAGCCGGGCAAAGACTCCCACCGCGTGCTGGCAATGGGCAGCAACCGCAGATATGGGCTGGACACCGACGCCGGGGAGACCATGCGGCCACAGCCCTTTTCTCTGGTCGGTGACGGCGCCGGGTCGATCTTCAAGATCTTCACCACTGCTGCCGCGCTCGAAATGGGCATGGGCATCAACATGCAACTGGAGGTGCCGGGCAGCTTTCAGGCCAAGGGCATGGGCAGCGGCGGCGCCAAGGGCTGCCCCAAGGAAACCTGGTGCGTGGTCAACGCCGGCAACTATCGCTCGCCGATGAACGTGACCGACGCGCTGGCGACCTCGCCGAACACCGCGTTCGCCAAGCTGATCCAGCTGGTGGGGGTGCCGCGCACGGTGGATATGGCGGTCAAACTCGGGTTGCGTTCTTACGCTGATCCCGGAACCGCTCGCGACTACGACCCGGACAGCAACGAGAGCCTGGCCGATTTCATCAAGCGGCAAAACATCGGGTCGTTCACCCTGGGCCCATTCGAGCTGAACGCCCTGGAATTGTCGAATGTCGCGGCGACGCTCGCCTCCAGCGGCAAGTGGTGCCCGGCGAACCCGATCGACAAGCTGATCGACCGCGATGGCAACGAGGTCGCCGTCACCACGGAAGCCTGCGAGCAGGTGGTTCCCGAGGGGCTGGCTAACACCCTTGCCAATGCATTGAGCAAGGACTCGCAGGCCGGCGGTACCGCGTCGGGATCGGCGGGCGCCGCGGGCTGGAATCTGCCGATGTCGGGCAAGACTGGCACGACCGAGGCGCACCGGTCGTCGGGATTTTTGGGCTTCACCAATCAGTACGCGGCGGCCAACTACATCTACGACGACTCGACCTCTCCGTCCGACCTGTGCTCGTCTCCGCTCCGGCGCTGCGGCGACGGCAACTTGTACGGCGGCAATGAGCCAGCCCGCACCTGGTTCACTGCGATGAAACCGATCGCCACCAATTTCGGCGACGTGAAGCTGCCGCCGACCGATCCGCGCTACGTGGACGGTGGTCCCGGCTCACGCGTTCCCAGCGTCGTCGGTCTGGACGTCGATGGGGCGCGACAGCGATTGAAGGAAGCCGGCTTCCAGGTTGCCGATCAACCCGCGTCGGTCAACAGCACGGCCAAGTATGGGGAGGTGGTCGGGACTTCGCCGAACGGCCAGACCATCCCGGGCGCCGTGGTCACCATCCAGACCAGTAACGGCGTCCCGCCGGCGCCCCCGCCACCACCCGAAGGTGCGCCGGTGCCGATCGGCTCACAAGTCATCGAGATCCCGGGATTGCCGCCGATCACCATTCCGCTGCTGGCGCCACCGCCGGGCGAGCCACCACCGCCGCCGCCGTAGCTGCCGAAGCCCCACGGGTCACCACCAGAGGGCCCACCCGCAGTAGGCTTCCGACATGCCTGCTGTTTCGCCTCTCTTGAAAACCACAGGTGCTGTCGCGCTCGGATCGGCCGTCGCCGGGATCGGTTATGCCTCGCTCATCGAGCGCAACGCGTTCGTGCTGCGCGAGCTGACCATGCCGGTGTTGACGCCGGGCTCGTCGCCGCTGCGAGTGCTGCACATCAGCGATCTGCACATGCGGCCGAGCCAGCGCCGCAAGCAAGCGTGGCTGCGCGAGCTGGCCGCCTGGGAGCCTGACTTGGTCGTCAACACCGGCGACAACCTGGCCCATCCCAAGGCGGTGCCCGCGGTGGTGCAAAGCCTGGGCGATCTACTGAGCCTGCCCGGGGTGTTCGTCTTCGGCAGCAACGACTACTTCGGGCCGCGCCCGAAGAACCCGATGAACTATCTGACGAACCCGGGCCATCGCGTACATGGCCAACCGCTGCCCTGGCAGGATCTGCGGGCGGCGTTCACCGAGCGGGGCTGGTTGGACCTCACCCACAACCGTCGCGAATTCGAGGTGGCGGGGCTGCATATCGCGGCGGCCGGCGTGGACGACCCGCACATCGGCCGCGACCGCTACGAGACGATTACCGGTCCGGCCAGCCCGGCGGCCAACCTGCGGCTGGGCCTGACCCATTCGCCGGAGCCCCGCGTATTGGACCGCTTCGCCGCCGACGGCTACCAACTGGTGATGGCCGGCCACACCCACGGGGGGCAACTGTGCCTGCCGTTCTACGGTGCGCTGGTGACCAATTCGGGTCTGGACCGGTCCCGCGCGAAGGGGGCGTCGCGCTGGGGCGCGAGCATGCGATTGCACGTCTCGGCCGGGATCGGTACGTCGCCGTTTGCGCCGGTGCGGTTCTGCTGCCGGCCTGAGGCAACCCTGCTGACGCTGATTGCGGCACCGACCGGCGGCCGCAACTCGCATAGCGACCGAGGCCGGTCACAGCCCAGCTATTCGGTGCGTTGAGCCAACCGGCGCGGGTCGCGGCGCACAGCCGACCACGCGGCTGGACCGACAATGCGATCCGGCTGATCGAGGCCGACGCCCGGCGCAGCGCCGACACTCACCTGCTGCGGTATCCCCTCCCGGCGGCGTGGTGTGACGACGCCGACGTCGCGCTGTATCTCAAAGACGAGACGACCCATATCACCGGCAGCCTCAAGCATCGGCTAGCGCGTTCGCTGTTCCTCTACGCCCTGTGCAATGGCTGGATCGGCGAGGACACCACGGTGGTGGAGGCATCCTCGGGATCGACGGCGGTGTCGGAGGCCTATTTCGCGGCGCTGCTGGGCCTGCCGTTCGTCGCGGTTATGCCGGAGTCGACTAGTGCCTCCAAAATTGCGTTGATCGAATCACAAGGTGGACGTTGCCATTTCGTGCAGCGATCAAGTCAGGTGTACGCCGAGGCCGAGCGGATGGCCCGAGAGACCGGCGGGCACTACCTGGACCAATTCACCAACGCCGAGCGGGCTACCGACTGGCGGGGCAACAACAACATCGCCGAGTCGATTTATGTCCAGATGCGCGACGAGAAGCATCCGATTCCGGATTGGATCGTGGTCGGGGCGGGCACCGGCGGGACCAGCGCGACGATCGGGCGGTACATCCGCTACCGCCGGCATGCCACCCGACTCTGTGTGGTCGACCCGGAGAACTCCGCGTTCTATCCGGCCTACGCCGAAGATCAATACGACGTCGTCATCAGCGCGTCGTCCCGCATCGAAGGGATCGGCCGGCCGCGAGTCGAGCCGTCATTTCTGCCCGGAGTGGTCGACCGGATGGTGTCGGTGCCCGACGCCGCGTCGATCGCGGCGGCACGTCATGCCAGCGCCGTACTGGGGCGACGGGTGGGCGCCTCGACCGGAACCAACTTGTGGGGGGCGTTCGGCCTACTGGCCGAGATGGTCGCCGACGGTCGCTCCGGCTCAGTGGTCACGCTGCTGGCTGACAGCGGAGACCGCTATGCGGACACCTACTTCTGCGATGAATGGGTCAACAGCCAAGAACTCGATCCGACCGAGTTCGCTGAGGTGCTGTCCAAGTTTGAACGCACCTGCCGTTGGGAGTCATCCCACGCCTCTTGAGCTTCGTTCGCCGGAGCGGTCACCAACAGCCACAGCACGCCAAGGGCCAAGAGTCCGCCGAACACCACGGCGCCCAACACCGTCATGATTCTCTCGCTTCCGTTGGACCGAATCGTGCGCTGATTAGTTTGCTTAACGTTACTGACAGGAATGCGTATTCCGCCGCATCCTGTGTGGCACGTCGCTTGCGAGTCGTAATGTGACCTGCGCATCACCAACCCGAGATATCCGTCCGGTGCTGTCGACCGCACCAGGATCGGACGACCATTGAATACCCATCGTTTGCCGCACCCAATCCACTTTGGCGAGCCGCCGCGGCGGTGCGATACGCTGTCGTGGCTTCATGCGGGGTGTGGCGCAGCTTGGTAGCGTGCTTCGTTCGGGACGAAGAGGTCGTGGGTTCGAATCCCGCCACCCCGACTCGCGTCATCGCAGGTGAGAGGCCCTGACTGGTCGTTCTGGTCGGGGCCTTCTTGCATCTCAGTCCGCAGCTGGTCCGCAGCGGCTTTCAACGACTTGCTTCTGGCGGCATCGAGCGCCGCAGAAACCTGCTCCAGGTCGTCCGGGAACAAGTCGGCGTACGTATCCAAAGTTAGGACCGCCGACGCGTGGCCGAGCATCGTCTGAACGGCCTTGACGTTGGCGCCCGCACTGATCGACAAGGACGCCGCGGTATGACGAAGGTCGTGCGGCGTGACAGCTGGAAAAGCCAGATGCTTCTTCTGGAGTCGTTTGACCGCCGCGTTGAAGACCCGTGGTCGCCAGGTGGAGACCCGCAGCACCGATCCCTCGGGCGAGGTGAACACCAGATCCTCGCGCCGCTTGCCGACCATGAGCGCAGCCAGAGGCTCAGCAAGGAACGCCGGGAACGGCACCGAACGACGCTCATGCGACTTCGGCGTAGACCAGACCAGCCGACCCCCGACCTCAGCGACTGCCTGACGAATGTTGAGGCGGCGACGCAGCAAGTCGAATGACTCCAGCCGCAGCGCTGCCATCTCACCCCAGCGCAGCCCGGTGTACGCCAGGAACCGGACGACGGTCGCATAGTCGCCGACCTCCCCAGCCAGGAGTTCCACCTGCTCGTGAGTCAGGTAGCCCCGCGGCCGGTGGTGTCGTCGTGGCGATTTAACGCCCGCGCACGGATTGCGGGATATCCGCTTGTCCTCAACGGCCATCTCCAGGATCTGCCTCAGCACGCTGAGTGCGTTCTCGATGGTCGCCGGCTTCGCACCGCCGACAGCGAGCTCCTGAACCCAAGACCTGATGTCCGATGTCTGCACGTCGGCCACCGAAACCGATGACCACCTGCTTTCCACGTAACCGGACCAGGCAAATGCCCGAGTAGCGACAGTCGTCTCCTTCAAATGACCCTGAGTACCAAGCCATTTGACATGCAACTCACGGAGTGTCACACGCCCGGCTCTTGGTGCCACATATGTTCCAGTCGTTTGGGCGGCCGTGATCTCGTTCAACCACGCCTGCGCATCGACCTTTCGCTCGAAAGAGCGGGTGTTCTCCTGTCCGTGCTCATCGACATAACGTGCCAGCCAGCGGCGTCCCTTGCCTGCACGCGCCGTGGGGCTTCCGTCTGATCGCCGCCAGCGGTCCTCGACACCGGCACGGCGATTGCGTCTTTGCATAGCTACTCCTCTGCCACCGCCAGTTTGGCACCGACCACCGACAGTCGGTGAGAAGAGCCGACCGGCACCAATTTCAGCGTGAATTGCACGCTACTGGTGGACAGATCGATAAAGCCACCAGCAGGGTGAGATCTGTACGGAGAAAGTTTGATCTAGGAGGCTGAACATGGAACTGCTTGGTGCTAAACAGGTGTCGGAGATGATCGGAGTCCCGGTCGGGACGCTGCGGTACTGGCGGCATTCGAATATCGGGCCGGCAAGCTTCACCCTTGGACGCCGGGTCGTCTACCGGCGCGACGAAGTACTGCGGTGGATATCGCAGCGGGAGAATGCAACCCGTCGAGGAGGCGGCTACGCCGTATGACAACCATCCAAGCGAAAAGCCCCGGGGACTAGCCGAGGCCTTTCGTTCGAACCACCCGAACCTCACACACGGAAGTTCCTCATGAGAATAGCTCGTCATGCCTGTCTGCAGAAGCACCACGGGCAGGAAAACCTATGAGCGCCAAAGAAGAAGCGGACAAGCGGTCAGTTGCCGCCCGTCTGGTGGGCATGGCACAGGAACGCTACCTTCTCGGGGTGTCCGAAGAGGGCGAACCGTTTGGCGCCGAACGTACGCGTCCGCATATTGCGATGCTCCTTCGCGGTGGTCGAACCGGGTTACGCGCCGACCTTGCCGCCCGATACTTCGCCGAGACCGGCGCAGTCGCCGGCGGTCAAGCACTCACCGACGCCACGTTGATCCTTGAAGGTCTGGCCGCCGCCCAGGCCCCGGAGAAACTGCACCTGCGCGTTGCCGAGCACCACGGCGCGAGCTATATCGACACCGGACGACCCGACGGCAAGGTCATTCGCGTCGGCTCGGGCCGCTGGACTCTCCTCGACTCGGCTCCGGTGCGGTTCACTCGAACCAGGCTGACCGCAGCCATGCCCCTACCTCTGGCAAATGGTGATCTGGAGCGGCTATGGGATTTCGTCAATGTCGCGGTCGAAGATCGGCCCGTGTTGCTCGCGGTGCTCGTCGCTGCACTGATCCAATGCGATGTGCCGCATCCTGTCTTGGCACTCTTCGCGGAGCAAGGCAGCGCCAAGAGCACGACGACACGCATGCTGGTCGACCTCATTGATCCGTCCCCGGTCCCGCTGCGCCAGGCGCCGCGCGACGCCGACTCCTGGGTGACCGCGGCCTCAGGCTCGTGGGTAGTCGCACTGGACAACCTGTCCGCCATCCCGTCGTGGTTGTCGGACTCGCTGTGCCGCGCCGCCACCGGCGACGGCAACGTCAAACGTGCGCTTTACACCGACGCCGATCTGGCGGTTGTGAAGTTCCGCCGCTGCGTCATCATCAACGGCATCGATGTCGGTGCAGTACGTCCCGACCTCGCAGAGCGACTTGCGACGGTCGACTTGCGACGCATCGATCGCCACATGCGACAACCGGAGGCCACGATGCGACAGATCTGGGTGGAGTCTCTACCAGGCATTTTAGGAGGGCTCCTCGACCTAGCCTGCGCCGTCCATCAGCGCCTGGCGACCATCGTGGTCGACAATGCGCCACGAATGGCGGACTTTGGCCGCACCTTGGCGGCCGTGGACGAGGTCTTGTCGACCCATGGCTTTCGTCGCTACCTGTCGCGCGCCGATCAGCTCTCCGAGGACAGCCTGTCCGCCGACCCGTTCATCGAACAACTGCGCCGGCACACCCGAGAACCACTTGTCGGAAGATCTGGCGGTGATCTCCTCACGATGGTCACCCCGGTCAGCGACCACTGGCGACGGCCCAAAGAATGGCCGAAGAACGGCCGCGATGTCACGGCAATTCTGAGGCGGCACGCGCCGGCATTGCGGAGCCTGGGATGGGTCATCGATGACGACGGTGCACGTAACCATCGGAATGTGTTGCTATGGACCCTCTATCCGCCATACAAAGATGTAGTGGCTGAACAAGCCTCGCAATCCTCGCGTCCCTCGCTGGTGCGGTCGAGCCCCACCACGCTGCGTAACCCTGAGATCCCGGCTGCTCCGGTCGCCGATGAGCGCCGCGAAGACCTACCCGCATAGCGATGCCTCCGTGGTTCTCCGGAATCGCGCATTGTCTTGTCGGTGCCGGAAGGCATCATCAGGACGCACACGGGGAGGCCAGTTGACATGAATCTCGATGAAGATCTGGAGCGGTTGGCCGACGCCGCGGTCACTGATTGGCCGGAGATCGCATTCTCGGGCCGACTCGACGCCGCGATCCGAGACCTCTACCGAACGCATCTGCCGTTCCCTCCGTCCTGGACTCCCGACGACCGCGACGAGTTCATCGCGGAGCACGCCGACATGGACGCGCAGCAGATGATTAGCCGGTTCGACGACCTGATCGACGTCGTGATTGACGGATTCAGCCGGCAGAACGGGTGCCTACCCCACTCCGAGGACGCTTCAGTGATGATCGCTGAAGCGCGAAAGGATGCCGTCTACGAGTTGCAGGCCAGTATTGAGTATCTGTCAATGACCTGGCGCAGCTGGCGATACACACTGCGGGTCGGACCGTCGCGAGTATGACCGGGTGCAGTCCCGCCGGACGGCGTTCCCGGCGGAGGTCGCGACACATGAACCGCTGATCCGCCTGATCTTCTCACCAACTACGGTGTGGATGGACGGCATTGGACAGATCCCGCGCGGCCGTCAGCGTTGCCCGATCCAGTTTCTTGCACCGAGCCCGCTCTGCCACACGTGTGAGCAACTCACACAGCACCCCGGCGTCATCCAGAGCGGTTCCGACGGCATCCACCTGTGAGACGGGCTCGTTGCGTCCGCCCGTCCGCGCAGATAGCTCCTGTGATGCAATGACTTTCGGTACCTCGACGACCCGTATCGGTGCCCCGTGACGCTGCGCGGCCGTACGCGCCGCAGACGCATCACGACGACACGTGTCCGAGCAATACAGCCGGCGACGGCCACGCCGAGGAGCGGCGTCCTCATCAAGCATCACCGCATCGCAACGAACACAACGGGTCGGATCGTGTCCACCGCCAACACCCTCACCGGTTGCACCGCGTGGTACATCCTCTGGCAGTGGATCGACGCTCGAGTCGACGGCCGGGTTCACTGCATCAACAGGTCTCGAACTCGCTACCGCCGAAGCTGTTGAACCCCGTCCGCCCTGATCTCCAGTGCGTGCCCTGCGCAGGGCAGTCTGAATTTCGCGGCCATCCACGCCGACGAGTTCAGCGATCAGGGCGACGGTTTGGCCGCGAGCCCGCATCTGCTCGACGACAGCCTGCAGCCGGCGAAAGTGACCAGCCCGCCTCTTCACCGCATCAGCGCGGATGTTCCCAGCGGCCTGGTCTAGGCGCTTGCGTTCCCAAATATCAACGGCGTCAACTCTATGGAGAATTGCCCGGATCTCCTCGGCACCGGCCGCGTTGGCGCGATCACGGCGAGCCCGTTCCTCTATCTTCTTTCGCTGCACTTCCCATGCCCGGCGCCGCGCAAGAAGCTTCTCATTCGCGCCCATGTCTGCAACCTACGAACCGGGAGCCGCACAAGTCCACCACCAGAGCCACATTCGCGTTGCCATACTTCGGTCGTGGATCTTGATCTCAGGTTAAGTCCATGGAATTAGCACTACTCATTGAGAAGGGCGATGCCTCACCTAATCAGATCACGACCCGAGGGCGAAGATGCGCCGTTCGATCACGTCGGGTTCTGTGGCGAACTCGTAGGCCCAGTCCTTGGCCAGATCCAAGTAGCGAGCGTAGTGCTCAACTGAGGCTTCCCACTGGTGGCCGGTGACCTTGATCAGTCCGTCAATGACGTTGTCGTCCATGATCAGAGGCTGCGAGAGATAAGGTTTCGCGTCGTATCCAGCGAAATACATCAGCTTAGTGAAGTACGACGGGCCGAGGCCTCTAACCCACAGTCGCTTGTGTCTGCTAAGCGCCTTGTACGCACTGATCGGTCCCTCACCGCGTGTGATCTCAATTGCCTGGGTCAGGCGCCCCGCGACATTGGCATCCGCGAACGGCTTGGCCGCACGTGTCGTCGACTGCCCTGGTGGCGCACCCCAGAACGTGATCGCTGCGTGCAACTGCGTGGCTGACCACGGATCGTCGAGTTCGGTTATCACGCGCTGCGCAATCGCGAACACGACGGCGCGGTCGATGCGAATCCGACCGTCGGTATTTGCCGGTAGACGATCGAGTTCCGGCGGCCACATGCGTTCATCGGGTAGCACTGCCCGGCAGTACTCCGGGTTACGCAGAAATCCTTGGGCAAGAACGTATTCGTCGCGCGACGGCGCGGCGTGGCCGTCAAAGAGATCGGGGAGATCGCCGATCGTCATTGCACCTCCGATCAAGAATGACTCCGGTGCGTCGATTTCACATTAGGAGGCGTCCTTCGGAGTTGTACCGAGCAGCAACTCCTCCGTACGCGTATACAACGAGCTGATTGTCATCGACCACTTCAAACGAGTCGAAGGCAGTCGAGCAGTTGACGAGCGTAGCTGGGCCGTAGGGATGCTCCTGGATTCGGAAGCAGCGCATTCCGCTGTCGTACTCCACCTGCATGACCGGCCCCTTCCGCTACCCGACGACCGAACCCTAGCAATGGTCTCGGACAAGTTCAGCGAACGTTCACAGATCAGCGCGATCCGCGTTTTGGTATCGAGCTCGTCGGCCCGACTGCCGGTCGTGGGCCTCGGCCACCGCGTCGCAAACCCCATTGTGGCCGGCCGCGACCTCATCCAGATACCGGTGATTGGCCGATGGTTCTGACTCAACCATGTCATGATCCCTTGCCCCCTGCTGCCGGACGCTAATCGTCGAGTAGCCAGGCATGGCTGACGCCTGCGTCGGTCGGACGGTGGTTACGCCTGATGTTGCTGACGTAGCCAGCGGGGTGCGCGGTGAGCACGTCACGTATGTACATCGTCGTCGCGAAGCTCGTGGGCGTTCATTGCCGCATCTTCCGCCACGCAGCCACACGGTCATTGCACCTCCGACGTTGTCGCGTCACATCAAGTCCCTGCTCAATTTCCAGTCCCACACACCTCTTGCACTCCGGGGCCAGCACGATCACTTAACGACGGACGATATTCGGGTAAAGATCCGCGGCGCGGACACCCCGCGCCCCAAGCAGTGCGAGACCGCGGATGGGAGGAGTTGCCCGCGAGACACCTCACGGACGTAGGGGGAAGAGTTCTCAACGCGGGAAACGGCGGTCCGAACACTGGGGTGGTGCACTCACTTTGCCGGCACGAATCGTCACGCGGATGCCCATGGAATCTGCGCGCACGGCCTCGCCGATGATGGCACCGAACGGTCCTTCGATGCCATCGCCGACGCGATTTGCGAGAAGGCGAAAAGGGTCCGAAGACCAGCCGGCTGGACGCTGTGATTTCGTTCTGCCTAGCGAGCTAAGCGCGCGGGGCGGCCCGTCTTCTTGGTGGCGGTCTTCGACTCTTTGGCGTCGCTGTCGGTCTTGCGGTGGGCGGCCAGAAAGTCATCGACGATGTTCACGCAGTCATTGTGAGTGATGGTGCGAAGCCCGGTCATTCGGGCGAAGGCGAGTGGTCCGACGAGTTGGCAGAGCGCCAGTTCCCGGTCGAAGTCGTCGAGTTGGGCTTGTGCTCTCGGGCTAGTGAGTATGGCGTCAAATGGTTGACGGTATTGGTCAACGACTCGGGCCCGCAGCGCCCCCGATGTGTGGCGGTCATCAGCTTCGTTATTGGAGCCGGTGGGCCCCAATGAGAGCCACGCGAGTGTCGTGACATGCAGCGGTGCGTCGTTGAAGAGTGCGGCTTGGCGGCTGAGCAGTTCGATCAGCTGCTCACGGAGGGGTCCGCTGGTCGGTGCCGGAGTGGTCACTTGTGGGAGTAGGCGTTCGAACGTGGCTGCGAGCAGATGCGACGAACTGTGGAAGTGGCGGTACAGCGTGGTTCGGGCCACTTTGGATGCTTTGGTGACTGCATCAATGGTGACTGCTTCCACCCCACCGGTGCTCAGTAGCGTTGCAGCAGCATCCAGCAGCCGGGTGCGTGACCGGATGCGCCGAGGGTCCACGTCGTCGTCAGGGACTGGCACTGACTGGCTGTCGCTCACTCTTTCACCTCGGCGGTCGATCTTTCACGCGATGCTGTCACAGCAGTCTAGCAGTGTGGTACTAACGGTAGCGCAGCGAAACCGATCGTATTGGAGGGTGATGGTGCCCAAAAGCGTGTTGCCGCCGGAGCGGCTGCCCTCGCACACCACGACCTGCATGGGTTGCGGCCCGGACAACCCTCACGGACTGCGGTTGGTGGTGCATCGCAGCGGCGACGCGGTGTACACCGATGTGAGGTTCGACGAGCGGCATATCGGGGCCCCGGGCCTGGCTCATGGCGGGGCAGTGGCCGCCGCATGTGATGACGTCCTGGGCTTCACGTTGTGGATCGCCGGCACCCCAGCGGTGACCCGCACCCTGACGGTCGAATATTTGCGGCCGGTGCCGCTGCATCAGACCCACCGGATTACTGCCCACATCGTCTCTCGTGAAGGGCGGGCGCTGCATGTCACGGCGACAGGCACGGGTGAGGGTGGGATCGCCCGCTTCACCGCCAGTGCAGTGTTCATTGTCGTCAGCCCTGAGCACTTCGCCGCACACGGCGATGTCAGCGCTTTCGGCGATCTTCTGGAGCAGTTCTCGCGCCGCGGCGGTCTGGACCCGGGGCCGTCATGACTTTCCCTCAGGCGCGCAGCCGCGGGAAAACCCTGCCTTCGGAAGCGAACTCGGTCGCTGCAGAGAAGCGGGCCGCTAACGCGTCGCGTTCACGCGCCTCCGCACGGCGCCGGGAAACGATTCTGGATGCAGCTTTGGCCGTGGCTGCGTCGGGTGGTTACGAGGCGGTTCAGATGCGGACGGTTGCCGAGCGGGTCGGCATCGCCGTCGGCACGCTTTACCGCTATTTCCCGGCGAAAACCCACTTGCTGGTAGCAGCGCTGACGCGCGAGTTCCGTCGACTCGACTCGGCCGGCGACTGGGCGGGTGGTGAGGGCACACCGCTGGAACGGCTCGAACGGCTCACCTCACATCTGCATGACCGCTGGCAGCGCGACCCATGGCTGACGACGGCCATGACACGGGCCTTCGCCGTCGCAGACACCCGCGCCGCCGCGGAACTCGACCGCGCGGCCGATGAGATCCAGATCCTGCTGGCCCGCACGCTCAGGGGCGGCGAGCCCACCCCTACCGATCTGCACGTCGCTGGGGTCATCTCCGACATCTGGTTGGCCAACCTCGTGGCCTTCAGCGGCGACCGCGCGACAGCCGCCGACACCCGCGACCGCATTGACCGAGCCACCAGGCGCGTCGTGACCAGCGCTGCTAGGCCCACCGCCAACCGATAACGATACTACTGATATCGCAGCGCTACTTAGCGTACTCTTTGGGGATACGGCTCAACGATGCGTCGAAAAGAGACTGCCATGTACACCCAATGGATCGAAAACCTTGTTGTACAACGCCTCTCGCTGCATGGCGGCCTGGTTCTGGATTTCGATGACTACAACGAAATCGTCATCTCCTGCCCCCTGCTATTGACCCTTCCTGCCGTCGGCACCTACCCCATCGAGGCGGTGCGTATTGACCCCCTCAGGATCGCGACCCACGAACGCCCACTGCTGAACCTCGCCGGCGCAGTGTGCACCCAGGCCTGTTCCAGCGACGATGGAGGACTACACCTGAGCTTCTCGCGCGGACATCGCATCGATGTCGATCCCGACGCTGAACAGACAGCGTGGGAGTTGTATGGTATGCGCCACGGCTACATGGCCTGCCTACCTCAAGGACGGGTTCGCGTGGTCCGCCATGACCTCCCCGACACCGACGACGCCAACATCGTCAACAGCGCCACGCAATCATCGGCGGGGTCGGCGCGGCAGAGCCACTGATGCGGCCGCGGACGCGGCGACGGGTCGACGTGGGCGGCAATGCGTGGATCAGGTTGAACGTGGACAGGACCGCCCTGGCGACATCGAGGCGGGCGAGCATTCCCGGATGATGCTGGCGAAGTTTTGCTGCACGCGTTCCGCAGCGATGCCGACCGATGGTGAATACAGCATGATGTGGTCGAGGACGCCTTCGTAGCGTCTCAGTTGTTCACGGACTTCGTGTGCCGTCCCGGCGACACCCATGGTGTCGATCATCTCCTCGGACACCGCGGCGAACATCGCCGGGAAATCGCGCTGGGCGAATGCTTCTCGGATGGTTCGGCCTTCGCTGGCGAAGCCGTTCACATCGAGTACCGTCTCGTAGGATTTGACCGAGGAGTAGAACGCAATCTGCTGCGCCAGTTCGCGCCTGGCGACCTCGGTGTCGTCGTGGATGGCGCACATCACCATGGAAATGATTTCCACGTCATTGGGGTCGCGGCCGGTGTGCGCGGCACCCCTGGCGATAGCGGGCCGGACGATCTCCTCGACGTAGGTGGTTGTGAACAGCGGATGTCCGGCCAGGCCGTCGGCCACCCGCCCGGCCGCCTCGCACATCCGGGGCCGGACACCGGCAGTGACGATCGGGATCGGCCGGCTGGAGGGTCCCATGTCGCCGGTCGGGGTGAGATTCATTCTGTAGAAACGGCCCTCGTGATGGATCGGGCCTTCATGCAGGTTCCATATCCGGCGCAGCAGCATCACGAGTTCTTCCATCCGCAGGGCGGGTGCGGAGGTGTCGGGCACGCCGTGCCAGTCGCTCATCATCCGTTTGGTGCCGTTGCCGATGCCGAGTACCAGTCGCCGGTTGGAGAGTTCGTCGAGGTCGCGTGCCTCGGTGGCCAGCACCAGGGGGCTTCGGCCGACGCCGTAGAGAATGGAGGAACCGATCCGACAGTTCTGTGTGCTGTTGGCCATCGCGGCCATGGAGATCGATCCGGACCGAGAGTAGAACTCCGAGGCCCATACGGCGTCGAACCCGGCCGCATCAGCGGCCTGGGCGGTTTGGGCCAGTGACTTCAGATCCCCGCCGAGAACCGACAGGCCGTAGGTGCTCATGACTGGTCTCCTGTGCGCGGGCGCAGGCCGTCGAACATGACGGCGCTGAGGGTGCTGGCGACCACCGTCTCGTCGAGGTGGTTCTCGGTGACCAGGTACATGAGTGCATTGATGGTGACCGCGCCGAACAGCGCAATGGACGTCGATCGTGCATCGGGCTGAGCGACGAGGGATCCGTCGCGGGCCCCTTCGATGAGCAGAGTTTCGACGGGTTGTTGGTAGGCGGTATTGATCATCTCGGCGATGGCCGGCATGCGGGCCGCTCGTCCCAGTTCGCCGATGAGTGCACGGCATACCGCTGGCCGCTGCGCCATTGCCCGCAGTTGTGCGCGGATGACGAGTTCGAGGCGTTCGGCACCGGTGCCGTCGGTGTGCACGATCGCGGTCACGGCATCGGAGATGTCCTTGAGGAGGTCTTCGAGCAGGAAGGCAAGGATGTCCTCTTTGCCGGCGAAGTAGTAGTACAGCGTCGCTTTCGGCACACCGGTCACCGCGGCGACGTCTTCGATCTTGGAGTCGTTGAGCCCCTTCTCGGCGAACAAGTCCGCCGCGGCGGGAAGCCGGTCAGAGATCTGACGTGGAATCTTGCGCATTGCCCCCCTGTCCCGGTCGGCCGGTTTAGACTGCGAGTCTAAACCGTCGTTACTTTGGTGGTCGGAGGTCTTGGTGGTCTCGGTGCAGATTCGTTACGACCCGTTCGACGCCTCGATCCTCAACGACCCCTATCCGACGTATCGGTCGTTGCGTGACACGGCTCCGGTGTACCGCGCCGAGGAGTCCCATACCTGGGTGTTGAGCCGGCACGGCGACGTCCAGGCCGCAGCACTGGATCACGGCACGTACTCCTCGGTGGACGGCATCTTCCCCACCCCGCCGGGATCGGACTTCATCGGCTCGTTCCTGCCGATGATGATCGTGATGGACCCTCCGCGCCACGACCAGTTGCGTGCCCTGGTGAGCCGGGCGTTCACCCCCCGGCGGGTGGCCGGGCTGCAGGGCGCCATCACACAGATGGCCGCGGAGTTGTTCGAGCGCCTCGACGAGGGCTCCGGATCGGCGGACTTCGTGACCGACTTCGCCGCGATCCTGCCCGCCGCGGTGATCGCCGATCTGCTGGGCGTTCCCGCCACCGATCGTGATCAGTTCCGATTGTGGTCGAGCCAACTGGTCCAGGTCGACGTCAACCACGGACAAACCACCGACGCACTGACCGCCGCCACCTCGATCTACGCCTACTTCACCGACTTCCTCGCCGACCGCCGCAAAAACCCCCGCGAGGACCTGATGTCGGCGTTGGCCAACGCCACCGTCGACGGGATCGGACTGACCGACGAGGAAGTCCTCGGCTTCTGCGCGCTGCTGCTCGTCGCGGGCTACGAGACCACCACCAATCTGCTGGGGAACTCCGCGGTCGTACTGGCCCAGCATCGGCAGACCCGCCGACGCCTGGCCGCCGATCGAACACTGTTGGGGCCGGCAGTCGAGGAGTTGCTGCGCTACGACTCACCGGCACAGGGACTTTCACGAACCCTGACCCGCGACGTCATCCTGCATGACACGACGATGCGTCAAGGTGAGAAGGTGCTGCTGTTGTTCGGGTCGGCCAACCGCGACGAGCGTGCCTTCCCTGATCCTGACGTGTTCGACATCGAGCGCACCAGTGAGCACCAGGTCGCCTTCGGTCGCGGCATCCACTTCTGTCTGGGTGCGGCACTGGCGCGGATGGAGGCCCGCATCGCTCTGGATGCTTTGTTGGACAAGGTGCCTGACTGGGAGGTCGATCTTGAATCGGCGCGGCGGCTGCGGTCCGGACCGATCCGCGGCTACACATCGCTGCCCATCACTTGGACCACGCCGGTCTAGCCCGTGCCCCTCTTCGACGACGCGTCGTGTGCTTCACCGCGCGGCCAGGTTCATCGCCGTCGATGTCGAGCACTCCGCGCGCACGGCGACCTCGGCGCATTCGGCGACATGCTCAAACGATTCGCGGGCTCGAACGGTGATCGACCCATGACCGGACAGGAGGCAGGGGCATGGTGGTGGCAGTGACATTCGCGCACTTCGATGAGCAGATCGCCGACCAGCTGCTCAGATCGGCGAACACAGCGGGTGGACTGTCGACGTTTCTGAGCTTTCGGCACACCGAACTCGCCGCCGGTCGGCTGGTGGCAGAGATGGAAACCCGTGCCGAACTGCTCACACCCTTCGGCACCCTGCACGGCGGATGTCTATCGGCGATGGTCGACCACTGTCTCGGAGTCGTGTTCTACCCCGTCATTCCGGCCGGATCATGGGTCGCCACCACCGAATTCAAGCTGAACCTGCTGCGACCCGTGTCCACCGGTGTGTGTGTCGCCGTCACCGACATCGTGTCGCTGGGCAATCGCAGTGGAGTAGCGCGCATCGACATTAGCAACGGCGACAAAGCCGTCTGCGTAGCCCAGGGCACGGTCACGATCGTGAACGCCGCGGGCAACGCACAATGAAGGCGCTTGTAGCCGGTCGCACGCTTCGGGCGGACTCCGATCTCGCCAGGAAGGTGTCATGACCTCCGCCGTGCAGCATCGGGTCCGAACCCAGGACGGGATCACCCTGGCCGCCGACTGCTACGACCACGATGACGCCCGTCCCGTCGTGCTGCTCCTGCACGGCGGCGGCCAGAACCGGCACGCGTGGAGCACTTCAGCGCGTCGTCTCCACGCATGCGGATACACAGTCGTCGCCTACGACACCCGCGGTCACGGCGACAGCGACTGGGACCCAGCCGGCAGGTACGACATCGAGCGACTCGCGACCGATCTCCTCGCCGTGCGTGAGCACTTCAGCGCCGATACCGCCCCTGCCGTCGTAGGTGCATCCCTTGGGGGCATGACCGTGCTCGGCACGCATCTGTTGACATCCGGGGCGTCGTGGACGGCGGTCGTCCTGGTCGACGTCACCCCGCGGCTTGAATTCCAGGGCGCTCGTCGCGTGGTGACGTTCATGGCCGCACATCCCGATGGCTTTGGCACCCTCTCCGACGCCGCCGAGGTGATCGCCGCGTACAACCCCCATCGCTCGCGCCCGGCCAACGTCGACGGCCTGCGCAAGGTGCTACGGCAGCGTCACGACGGCCGCTGGATCTGGCGGTGGGACCCGGCATTCATTCACTCCAACTTCGACTTCCTCCGCGACGAATCGACCACGGGAACGGAGCAATTCGACGCAATCAGCCGCCTGCTGATCGACGGAGCCCGACGGGTCAGCGCCCCAACACTTCTCGTAAGGGGTCTGTTGTCCGACGTGGTCTCCCAAGCCACCGTCGACGAGTTCAAGCAACTGGTTCCCCACGCCGAGACCGTCGACGTATCCGGCACCGGACACATGATCGCCGGCGACGACAACGACGCCTTCGGCTCCGCCGTCACCGAGTTCCTCGGCCGGAGCTTCCTGTAGGTCGCGACGTGATCGAGCACCATCGAGCGGCCAGTAGAAAGGACTGGGCTTGACTTCACTGCGCGCGGAGCGAAGCCCATGAATTGTTCTTCGCTTAGGCCGACTTTGACCGCGACGGGCTCTGGTCGAGCTAGACGTTACTACGCATTTGTTGGCCACCATCGGCGTCGAAGAGTTCCTTGGTCCAGCGTTCGAGGATTTCTGCGCTGTCCCAGTCGTCGGGATGAAATCCGGCGCGGGTGTAGGAACGAAAGCGCTCAATTGCTGCTGGGCTGAATAGCGGGTTATGACGGAAACCTCGAAGGCTGCGCAGCAACCGCACCGGGTTGTAGGCGGCACGGTCACCGGCCAGAGAGCGGGTGGTCTGGATGACCAACTCGCTGAACAAGAGGAGGCTGGCGATCCGCATCCCCCAGACCCTGGTGCGTTCGCTTCCACCGACCGTCTCGTAGACATCGAAAGCGACGGCCTTGTGCTCGCATTCTTCCAGTGCGTGCCAGAGCAGAATAGGCCGCACTTCGGTGTCGCCGATCAATTCTTGAGCTTCGTCGCTGGTGAGAATGATCTCGGCGAATGTCGCTGTGTAGTGCTCGAGGGCGGCCGTCACAGCCAGGCGCATCTTGGGAGAAAAACGCTTCTCAAGTCGGCCAACCAACTTCTTGATATGGCGATCGATCCCCTCGGTGGGATAGCCCATCGCTTGGAGCCGATCGTTGAGCAGCCGATGCTGGTGTCGGTGCGTGGCCTCTTGTGCAATGAATCCCTTGACCGCCTCCTTGAGGTCAGCGTCGCTGATGTGGTCCCGATACTCGCGGACTGACCGGATGAAGAAGTCTTCGCCTTCGGGGAACGTGGCCGACAAGGTGGACACAAAGTGGCTCATCACCAAGTCGCCATCGACGAAGTGCTGCCGACTGGTCCCAGCAGGCATGTCGAATCGAACACGGCGGGGCTTCGGGACGACCCTCGTGGTGGGCCGAGTGAACGAATCGTCGCTCATGTTGTTCTCCCGTTCGTCAAGGGCACGCTGGCAATCTGACTCTAAGCCTTGTCAGAATTAGATGGCAAGCTATCCACGTGGTTTCGGCGCGGGTGTATAGCGGGATGTCCGCCGAGGAGCGTCACCGGAACCGGCGCACCCGTCTCATCGAGGCCGCAACCGAGTTGATCGGCACGCGCGGTGTTGCCGCCGCCACTGTGACTGCCGTCTGCGCTGAATCAGGTGTCACGTCACGCTACTTCTACCAGCACTTCTCCGGCCGAGACGCCCTCCTGCGGGCTGTCTACCAGCAGCTCTATGCCACCTTCCAGGAGGTGATAGTCGACGCGATCCCCGATGCCGGCGAGCCACCGGAGGTGCTGGCGTACGCGCCGATCCACAGGCTGGTCAGCATGATCGACGACGACCCTCGGCTGGGTCGGATCCTGTTCGTGGAATCTGCAACCGAGCCGCTGCTCCGAGAGCTACGCAGCGAACTGATGGCCGGTTTCACCGACCTCGTATTGCGCGAGGCCAGACTCCACCTCGACATCCCCGACTCCGCCGTGGGGGTTGCCCATTTGGCTTCGACCTTGGGCGTGGGAGGGCTATTCGAAGTCTTGCGCCGCCGACTCGACGGAGAACTGGAGTTCACCACCGATGAACTCGTTCAGCACTGCGCAGGTTTCCTGGGCAGCCTAGGCAATTACGTGCTGCTGCAGAACACGGGCCAGTCGGCCACAACCGAAGCGCAAACCTAGAGCTAGCGGCCCCGCTACGCGATGTGGCCGTCCGTGCGCTCGATGTCAACGTCCGAGACCAGCAACAGCAAGACCTGAACAACATCCAAGGCCAATGCCGTCGACTGAACAACGTCGGCCTGGCTTCAGAAGCCAACTGAGTGTTCGACCATTCCCTGCCGGCTGTGACCGGCGGCCGGCGCTGGACTCGATAGCGGCCGCCTGTCCTTCCCCAGTCGCGCATTGCGCGGCCTGGCGTCCTACGACGCCGTCACCACTTGCACTACATGCGGTAGCGTAGCGATACCGACAGTATCGATCGCTACCATTCGCTATCAGTGGAGGTCCAGTGACCGACGGCACTGCAGATTCCCCAAGCCAGGCCACGCGCCGTGACCGGCGGGCCAACGGATCACCCGACCCCGCCGACACCCGCGAGTACAGCGAACGGTTGGCGACGCTCGCCCGATTCACCCTCCGGCACAAAGCCCTGGTCATCGGGGTATGGCTCGGCGCCGCGGTGGTCCTCGCGCTGCTGTTCCCCCAGCTGGAAACCGTGGTGCGCCAACAGTCGGTGGACCTCATTCCTCGCGATGCGCCGTCCTTGCAGACGGTTGACCGCATGAGCGCCGCGTTCGGCGAAGAAGGCTCGAAAACCATGGTGTTCGTCGCCATGGAAGACCCCAATGGGTTGACTCCGACTGCACGGCAGCGCTACGGCGAACTCGTGAGCCGGTTGCAGGCCGAAGGCGACCACGTCCTTCTGGTGCAGGACCTACTGGCCGATCCGATTACCGAAGCCCAGGCGGTCAGCGCCGATCGCAAAGCCTGGTATCTGCCCGTCGGCGTCACCGGCACCCTCGGAGACCCCACGGCCGCCGAATCCGTCAACGCGGTGCGCGACATCGCGGCGGAGGTGTTCACCGGCTCGACCACGACTGTGCAGGTAACGGGACCACCGGCGACCTTCAGCGACATGATCGCCTCCGCCGAGCACGACCTGCTGCTGATCTCAATCGCTACCGCGGGCGTGATCGCCCTGATCCTGCTGATCGTCTACCGGTCGGTGTTCACCGCGCTGTTACCGCTGCTGGTAATCGGGTTGAGCCTGGCAGTCGGGCGCGGCGTGCTGTCCGCCCTCGGCGAGTTGGGCATGCCGGTCTCCCAGTTCACTGTCGCCTTCATGACGGCGATCCTGCTCGGCGCCGGAACCGACTACACCGTGTTCCTGATCAGCCGATACCACGAACAGCGCCGCGCCCAAGTACCCGCCGATCAGGCCATCATCCACGCCACCGCCAGCATCGGGCGCGTCATCCTCGCCTCCGCCGCCACCGTCGCACTCGCGTTCCTGGCCATGGTCTTCGCGCGGCTCAGCGTCTTCGCCGCCCTGGGCCCCGCGTGTGCCATCGCCGTGCTGTTCGGATTTCTGGCCACCGTCACCCTGCTGCCACCGGTGTTGTCGCTAGCCGCCAAACGCGGCATCGGTGAGCCCAAACCCGATCGCACCCGCCGCTACTGGAACAGCGTCGCCGTCGCCGTGGTCCGCCGTCCCGTGCCACTACTGATCGTCAGCCTGGTCATCCTGCTCGCCCTGTCGGCAGCCGCCGCAACCATCAAAATCAGCTACGACGACCGCAAGGGACAACCAGACACCACGGCCAGCAACCAGGGCTACCACCTGCTGGACCGCCACTTCCGCAAAGACGTCGTCATCAGCGAATTCCTCGTCGTGGAAAACCCGACCGACATGCGGACCGGGAAAGGACTGGCCGATCTCGACGAGATGGCCTCCCGCGTCTCCCAGATCCCCGGCGTCACCAAGGTTTCCGGAGTCACCCGCCCCACCGGAGAGCGCCTCGACCAAGCAGAACTGGCCTGGCAGAACGGCCAGATCGGCGACAAAATGGCCGGCGCGGTCGCCGAGGGCAACTCCCGCAAAGACGACCTCGCCAAACTCACCGGCGGCGCCGACCAGCTCGCCGACGGCCTCGCCCAACTCGACAGCACCGTGCGCACCGCCCTCACACCACTGGCCGGAATCCTCACCCAAGCCCAATCCGCAGGAACTCAGGTCAACCAGTTCCGGCCGCTGCTGCAACAACTTTCCGCCACTGCCCCCGCCGTCGACCAAGCCATCCAATCCGGCCCAGGACTACGACCGCTGGCCAACCAAGCCCAAAACGCGATCACCCAACTCGACCCACTCGTCGGCGCCCTCAACACCTCGCCGTGGTGTGCCACCACCCCGCAATGCGCCCAAATCCGCGACCAGGTGCAGATCCTGGTCACTCTGCGCGACAGCGGATTCTTCAACCAGATCGCCGACCTCGGGGACCGCTACGATCCCGCCACCAACGCCACCGTCGGTGGCACCCTCGCCAACGTCCAGAACGCAGTCGCCTCGCTGGACAAGGCATTCGGAGCCCTCGGTGACCCGGCCGACCTGGCCACCAATCTCCGCCGACTACAGGACGGAATCGGACAGCTCGCCTCCGGCGCCCAAGCACTCGCCACCGGCGTCCGCACCCTCGCCGACAGCAACATCGAAATGCTGTCCGGCATGAGCCAGATCGCCACCCAACTACAAAACTCTTCACGCGCAGCGGCCGACTCCGACTCCTCGAGCGGTTTCTACCTGCCCGCCAACGCATTCGAGAACCGGCAATTCACCGACGTCGCCGAACAATTCCTCTCACCGGACGGCAAAACAGCGCGGTTCATGATCGAAAGCAGCCACGACCCATACAGCGTTGAAGCCATGGACCTCGCCAGCCGCATCACCGACACCGCCAACACCGCACGACCCAACACGTCACTCGCCGACGCCACCGTGTCCGTCGCCGGCTTCCCCGCCGTAAACTCCGATATCCAACGACTCCTATGGGCCGACTTCGCACAACTGGCCATGGCCACCATAATCATCGTCGGCGTCATCCTGGTCCTACTGCTGCGAGCGCTCCTAGCACCGCTCTACCTACTAGGCACCGTCGTGCTCAATTACCTCGCCTCGCTCGGCATCGGCGTTGTGGTCTTCCAATGGGGACTGGGCCACGAAATCGCCTGGCCCGTACCGCTGCTGGCGTTCATCATCCTCGTCGCCGTCGGCGCCGACTACAACATGCTGCTCGTCTCACGGCTCCGCGAAGAATCCGGAACCAACATCCGCGTCGGCGTCCTGCGCACCGTGGCAAACACCGGAGCCGTCATCACCTCCGCTGGCCTGATATTCGCCGCCAGCATGTTCGGCCTCATGGTCGGCTCAGTCGCCATCATGATCCAAGCCGGCCTCATCATCGGCTTCGGGCTGCTGCTCGACACCTTCCTCGTGCGCACCCTCACCGTGCCCGCCATCGCCACACTCCTACGCGAAGCCAGCTGGTGGCCGACCAAAGCAACAAACCCGCGACGTGGTCAGACCAACGCAGGAGGCATGAAGGACGCACCTCACGTGCTGGTCCAGGAGAGGTGAGAAGCGAACAGAGCAATACCCGGCGCTACATGCCGACCAGCGTGAGGGCGTATTCACCCCGAATGAATACGACCCCTGCGCCAGTATGGTCCGTCGATTACCGACGGACGAAATTCGATTGAGGCACGCGCGGCAGAACGAGCACGCGAGGGTCGCGAGGGCGGGATGTGTTCTTCGTCTGACGATCTGGGCGGCGCGGAAGATCCCTACGTCACTTCAGAGGGCGCGCTGTCGAGCAGAGCTTCGAGCTCAGGTGGACCGAGGCGTTGCGCTTGCGAGGCCTTGTCGTTGTCATCGAATTCGATGCCCTCGCCGATCAGCATCTCCATTGGATCGCGGGTGTCGGCCGGGTCGTGCCACTGGAACTTGAAGCTGATGGATCCATCACCGCTGAGGACGCGGTACGCATTCGTTACCGCGGGGTCGTGGGCGATGTGATTTGCGGTCGGCTGCGCCGCCGTTCCTGCGAGTTCGGCGAGGTCGCCATAGGACGTCCACGAGCCCGCTGGAAGCGCCGCGACGGCGTCGTCGACGCGCGTCCAGTCGAATCCAGAGCGCGCCGTCACTACCCCCGGCACAGGGGCTGACCATAGCGAGATTGCAGCGTCGGCGAGCACCTGCGAGCGCTGTTGAATCTCATCGACTCCCCATTGCGAAGCGGCGGCGAGATGCTCGTTCAACTTCAGATCCGAATCTTGCAAAATTTCCTGCTTGCGCTCGAATAGCTGATTCGAAAGCTTCGAGTTCCACGCCGTCAGCGTCAGGTTTCCCAGCGCGTGACCAAGCCGCTCGAACACTTCGCGCGGATCATGTCCGGCGTCGACCAGGTGCTTCTTCCAGCCTTCACTGAGGGTTTGCGGCATGACGTGTTCGATCGAGAGCTTGGCAGAGTCGAAGTCGAGATCGACCTCGGCGCGCAGGTGCGACTCGAGGCGCTGCAGAACCAACCGCTGCTGGTGGGCTCGTCCATTGGAGTAGTAGTGCACGGTGGCGATCCCATCGCGGACACGATCGTCGTCGGGCCACCGTTTATCTCGTGACAGCTCCCGGCGCAGCGCCACATCGATGGGTTCGCCCTGGGGTAGGTTGCCAATCACTGCGATGAAGAGCCGGTTCAGGACGTTCGTGGGCACATCAACGACGTAGCGCCTGACTATGAAGGACTCGATGGCTTCGAGGCAGGATTCAGCTTGCACGGCGGTGGCGCGGCCAGCGTCCACTTCGGCGTAGATGTGCAGCAGCAACGGATAGGTCGTGCCTGCACCCCAGCCACGCAGGAATGCCAAGTGCCTCAGCGCATTCTTGCTGAGTCCCAAATCGGATGCCGTGGAGTTCGGGTCTGCTGGTTGGAGGAAGAGTGAGTAGTAGGCGCCTCTTCGCGCGAGCCTCTTGACGTGGTCTTCGAGAAAATCGAGATCAGCTGCTGACGGTTCCAGTCGACTGCGTGCCGCGCGGTAGACATCGCCTTGCTTGATGAAGTCTCCCGTCGATTGGAGGTCGTCCCGAACAAGTCCCTCCAGACCCTCAACTCCTAGTGCCTTTTCAAGTGGACGCCAGTGTTGTGTGTAGACGTTGTTCGAGCGAGGGCCCAACGCCATGAAAAGGTAATTTCGCAACAAGTCGGATTGCGTCAGTCCTACGCCCGTCGCGTTGATGGACTCGAAGATTTTGTGGGGTCGCTCGCCTTCGGACACAGTCACGAAGACGAGCGCCAATCGATCACCGATTGTCGTCGCGAGCCGTTCAGGGACAAGCTCACCGGCTTCGCGGAGAGCATAGATCTTGCGGTGGAAGAATCGGTAGGCGTTCACGATCGCGCTATGTCCGGACACATTGGTTGGGTCGGTCAGCACTGTCCAGTACGGAGCAGCGTCTTCGTCGCCCGGTACAAGACGCGCCCACCTGGCCGAACCCTTTGGCTCCGTGTCGTTAATTAGGTACTTCTTGTTCAGGCGGTCGAACTGCTCGGAATCGTCGAGTGCCGCAACATCACGCAGGGCTGCGAGCGCGACGGACAATGTGGTCAGACGCTGTTGACCGTCGACGACGCGAAACTCGCGGAAGTCATGCAGCGGGTCAGCGTCCTTCTCGACCGCCACGATGCTGCCGATGAAGTGCTTCGGGATCGCGCTACCGTCCGCCAACGCGCGGTCTTGTTCGGCGATGTCTTGCCACAGGTCTTCTTGCTAAGCTGTCTTCCAGCGATAGTGCCGCTGATACAGCGGCACCTGAAACTGGCGGTCCTGCGTCATCAGATCGCGGAAGGTCCCCTCCTTGGCACGCACCTAACGCAGGATAGTCACGCAGTACGACCGCTGGCTACGAATCACGTCCGACTCTGAGGGGCCACTCAGCGGGACGCGATCGGAGCCAATCGCTATGACTGCGGTTCGCGGATGTAACCAATAAGCCGGGCGTCGCGTTGTCCGTCGGCATCGCCGCGTAGCATTCGGACTCTTTTCAAGGCTATCCTCACGCGACCGGACGAGGCGGTGAAGCCGTGGCAGCGGCCCAATTACGTCGTGAACAGCTCCTGCGACCAGGTTGCAATCGTCGGCTCCAGCCGCTCAGGCACATGGCAGTCGGCGGCCCGTTCTCCGCCCGGTACGCGACAGGCAGCCTCGAACAGGCACACAGCACACTCGGTCATGTTGAGCGCGGCGGCGAGTCCGTCAGCAACCATGCCGAAGAGCACCCCACCACGCGCGTAGTCGGTCATCCACGAGTATCCGTGCACGAAGCTGGAACCGTACGAATAGAACGACCGCGCGCCTTGCTCTAGCCCGTGCTCCTTCAGCTCCCCAGTGTCGTGGGACGGCACGTGCTGGTCCACCCATCTCGCCGCCTCAGCGATGGTCTTGGTGAACGAAAGCGGCTTGGCGTACGTATACGCCTCCTTGACCTTTTCACGTAACGCGGCGTGCTTCTCACGGTGGGCGTTATTCTCGTCAATGAGATTCTGCGGACGCGGATTTCGGCCGCTTTGCTCAAAATCCGCTTCGAGTTTCAGGAAGTAGCTCTGCTGCTCCAACTGCTCCATTTCCAAGCTCATGCAGCGGTCCCGACGTTCCTCGCGGGTACAGCCACTCAGCATCCACACTGTGCGGGCGGAGTTCTCCATGGAGGACCGGCACAACTGCATTATGGACGACGCATAAAGGTCACGAGACTTGGTGCGCTCGTCAGCCAGTAGCGCCGCTGCGTACAAGTTTTCCGTGGCGTTCATCATCGGGAACAGGCACTCCTCGGTCACGGCGGCGTCCCCCGCCAGCACCAAGGGGTACGCGATTTTGAATGCCGCGTCGTCGGCTGCCAGCGGACTTCCTGGCTCTGGGTGATGGGGATGAAGCCCCCACTGACGTAATTCGCGTGCACGGTTGGCACGGTTGTCGATGCGGTCGAGCACTCCCCCGCTCGCCGCATTGACCAGCATCTCTAGGAACTTATGAAATGGATTCGTCATTGCTCAGCCCCGTGCGTCGATAAATTGACGCTCACATCATCGCAAGTCACGGGTAGCTGTGGATGGATCTTCCGCCGTTATCCACAACTCGCGCTTCAACCCAGTTGTGGTGTCCGCTCTCCCGACCTTCGTGCGTAGCTTGAGATTGTGCTACACGTCGTTGGCCGCGTGTGAAACGACATTCTCCAGCCGAATGGCACCCATCCATATCGAGGTGCCGGCTTGGGCCAGAGCGCTCTTTCGCTGGTCAAAATCCGGCATTGCTCTGCTGAGGACTTGCCAAAATGCTGGCCCATGGTGTGGCTCCCGAAGGTGTGCGAGCTCATGTGCAAGGACGTACTCAACGAGCGATGGTCGGAGTTGCATTGTCGCCCAGTGAATCCGCACCCGACCATTCGGTAACGCCGAGCCCCACTTATTGCCGAGATCAGCGATCTCAACGGTCTGAGGGTCCACTCGCAAGCGAGTGGACCAGTCCTTCGCGCGCGGCTTGAGCCATGCAAGTCCGGTCGCCCGATACCAATCGATGATCTGCTCGTATCCTTCGCCGACAACTGATCGCGGGAGGACGAGCCTGCCCTTTTGCAGGCGGACCCGACGATCATCGGTGCCGACGACGCGGAGTTGATGACTGCGGCCAAGGTAGAGGAATCCCTCTCCGTCGACGAGTTCCTTGGTGACAGGTTCAGCAGAAAGGGCTTCCTTGTCCGCCAGCTTCCGGTAAATCCAGTCTCGCTTAGAGGCGAGGAACCGCTCCAGTTCGGCCTTTTGAACGTCGGGGGCCGCTTTGAGTTGCAAGCTGCCGTCGCGCTCGATGGTCAGCTTCGCTCTTCGGCTACTTCCACCGGTCAGGACGGGAACGCGCATGCCGTCGAGCTGCAATGTCATCGCGCGCGGGTCCATCACCGTCTCCTGGAAGCGATCAAAGATTGATTCGCTTTAGCAAGCTCCATCAGCTTGTCAGCCAGCGGTGCTTGTTCGTCGAACGGAAAGAGATCACGGTCGTCGAGAGTGTGAATGAGTTGTTTGCGCAGGGTCTCTTGCGCATGGGGGTTGTGCCAAAACCGAACCATGCTGGCGTTCGCATCGACTTGAATGACGATTTCCTGGGCGAGGTGGACGATATCCAGCCGGACTTGTTCGGGCACATCGGCGTCTGTCGCGTATTCGGCTTCCAGCAGACCGTAGAACCGTGCGACGAGCGGATCGTCATGAATAGCGCCTTCGCCCTCGTCGCTCTGCGCCTCACTGAGAAGTTCCGTGAGCGCCAGTACCAACGGGTCCCACTGTCCAGTCAGATTCTTCAGGATGTCGTCGAGCCGTTCCGACAACTTCGTATAGCGAGCAGGGTCCTCGTCGAAGTTCTTTCGAATGTGGTAGCGCAGGGCGTGTTCCATCTCCGAAGCTTTGGCCTTATCAGATGTCAGGCCTTGCACTTTGGCAACGAAGTCGGGATCGGTGATCGACACCGGCGGAATCTTCGTCGCGATGTCGAGCGCGGTGACGTGCTCGTCGATCAGCTTGCGGACCTTCTCGCCATAGAGCGAACTATCAAAGTCACCGAGCCCGTCATCGCGGTAGCGTCGTTTGGCTGCCAGCGAGATAATGCCGAGACGCTTCGCGTCATGCGCAAATGGCAAGGCCTCTGGGCGAGGCATGACAGTGTCCAGCGTCGTAAGGAACTGCTTGAGGAGCGCACCAAACCGTGCCCGAAGGGCTTCATCTGCCAAGACCTGCACGCAGGCTTCGACATCCTCGTCAGTGTCAAAGGTGTCGATACCGGCATGGGCGAAGACGGCAACGACCCGATCATGGCGGTCGCGCAGTTTCGGTAGCTCGTCCTTGATTGAAGCCAGCGCCCCGATGGCATCCTCGGCGTCTTCGGGTGCGTACGCCTTCAACGCCTTTTGCAGGTGTGCACCGACGCCGTAGTAGTCAACCAGTAGCCCAACGGTTTTCCTGCTGGCGGTGCGATTGACTCGGGCAATCGCCTGCAATAATTCGGCGTCCTGGATAGCGCGATCGAGGTAGAGCACCTGCTCGACTGGTGCATCGAAACCGGTTAGGAGCATGGTACGGACGATCAGAAACGCGACCGGGCTGGTCTTCTCACCCGCGAAGCCCAGTTCCTTCTTGAAGTCCTCAATGACGGCATCCTGGCGCGCCTTATCGGTCCACTGCGCCCACGTCGGATCATCGTTGTTGCTGCCGGAAATGACCGGCACGAAGTCCAGTGCCTTCAGCAGTTCGAGCTGATCGGTGGCCTGCACGAGGATCTGTGTCTTGCGGTCGAGCCGGTCGATATCGTCGGGATCGGCGTGGTGCAGATGGTCCGGCAATGCCTCGATTTGAGTCACCAGGTCGTCGCGCGCCGCCAGCAGTGCCTCGCGGTAGCGCACGGTTGCCAGTCGGCTTGATGCGGCCACCTGCGCCTTGAACCCATTCGGCATGACGGTCGACATGTAGTGCCACAGCATCGATTTCGCCTTGGCAGCAATTAGTTTGGGCGCCTCGACGACCGAGCCCGTGGTCGCGTAGCGCGCCTTGAGTTTTTCCAGCTCGGCGTCGCTGAGGTCGGCGAACATGTCCTCGAACAGCTCGTCGAGGTCGCTGCCGCCCGCCACGGCACCTTTGGCAGTGCGTCCCTCATAGAGGATGGGCACGACGGCGCCGTCGGCTTCAGCTTGACGGATGGTGTACTTGTCGATGAATTCGCCGAAGATCGCCTCGGTACGCTTCTTGCCTTCGCGCATGATCGGTGTGCCGGTGAAGCCGATTTTGGCGGCGTTCGGCAAAGCTGCCATCAGGTTGGCGTGCAGGGTCGAGGTCTGCGAGCGGTGCGCCTCGTCCACCAGAATGACGATCGATTCATCAGTGTTAAGGACGCCGAATGACTCGGCTTTTTCGTCGTCGGCGAGGCCGCCGTCGGCCCGGCCAGTATCGGTGTCGCGGTACTTGTGGATCATGGCGAACAGGAGGGCCGGGCCGTGCTCGGCCAGCATGGTTCGTAGTTTGGCCGATTTCCGGGCACGTTGCACCGTCTCGCCAGACAGCTTCGCGGTTGCGGCTAGCTGCTTTTCCAAGTCAGTCCGGTCGGTGATAACAACGACCTTGAAGGCCCGCAGCACCGGTTCCGAGCGCATGGCGCGCACCAAGAAAACCATGGTGAGCGATTTGCCTGATCCCTGAGTGTGCCAGATCAGGCCACCGCGGCGGTCGTGCTCGCCATCCACCTGACGAGTCTTGCCGGTACGCAGCCGGTTGAGCGCCTTGAGAACTGCCCGGTATTGCTGGTACCGGGCGACCAGCTTGATCCGCCGGCCACTGATCTCATTGAACAGGGTGTAATGCCTAACGATGTCAAGCAGATTCGCCGGGGTGAGCATGCCAGCCACCAGGAGCTCTTGCCCAGTGAGTTCAGCGGCCGGTTTGCCGAGCTGGGCGGCCAGTTGATCGCGGCTCAGTGGAGCGGGGTCTTTCCATTCGAGGAAGTGCTCGGCCTCTGAGGTAAAGGTGCCGACTCGGGCCTTGTCTCCATAGGTCGCGACGACGAACTGGTTGGTCCAGAACAGGTGCTCGTTACCTTCGGGCACCCCAAGATCGCGTTGATTTGCGTAGCGGCGCAGCTGGTTGATGCCTTCGGCCATCGGGTCTGTGCTGTAAGGGCTCTTGCATTCGATCACCACCAGGGGGATGCCGTTGACGAACAGAACCACATCGGGCACGACGAACTTCTTGGCTTGTCCGCCGGGTTCGTCGACGCGGAACTGGTTGATCGCGAGGAAATCGTTGCGTTCCGGATGGTCGAAATCGATGAGCTTAATGCGTTGGCTCCGGCCTTGGTTCCAGTCGGGCAAACCTGTCACAGATACGCCTTCGAGCAGCCGCTCGCTCATGCGCTCGTTGATCTCGATCAGCTTGCCGGTCTCGGTACGAGTCAGCGTAGAGACGGCCTCGGCGAGCCGTGAATAGTCAAGCCACGGTTGACTGTCGGGTCCAAGGTTGATCTGCCGCGTCGCCTCGCGCAGGCGGGCCTCAAGGATTGAGGTACGAAACGAGTCCCGTTCCGTAACAGCTGCATCCGATTTCGAACCTTCGATCATTGACCAGCCGAGGCCTACCAACTGATCGAGCAGAGGCTTCTCGGAGTAAGTGTACTCGCTGCCGATGTTCGTCACGCGGCCCTCGCTGGGACTTGGACGCGGCCCGTAAGAAGATCGCTAAGTAAACCGGACGTGATAAGTCGAAGTTTGGCCAGATAGGCCTCTTCCGCTCTAGCTCGTGATGTGAACTTCTTTAGCGCAGAGACGATTTCGTGCTGCTGACTGGGTGTAGGGACCGCGACGCGCAGCGGATGGATCGTGTTCCGGTTAAGGGTAGGTACCGACGTTGCCGCGTCAAATCGTTCTAGCCGCAAAAACTTAAGAAGCAGTGCTATGAACTCGGGATCATTGCCATGGAAGTCTTTGACCCATAGCGACGTGTCATGCGGCCAGAACGGACCATCGCAGTAATAGACACCACCGAGCGATCCTTTTCGACCAGTCACGACACCGGGACCGTTGATCATAAAGCGGTCGTGATAACTAGTAATGCCCGAGGAAGAAATCACGGGATACGGGCCCTCGCGCTGCTCCGCCTGTGTGATATCAAACCCTCTCTGGAGGGTGCAGAAAGTAACAAGATGCCCAGTTCTCCAGCCAGTGGGCAAGCTGGCTGGGGTTGCATCGCTGCCAATCCGCCCGGCGCTGTGCGCTGGGGTCAGCAGCGCATCGGTCATTCCTCGCTCAGCACTGTGGAGCTTCTCGATGATTCGTTCGGTCGATCGGATTTGGGAATCAACCGCGTCGAGGATCTCCGCGATCCGCCGCTGTTCAGTACTCGTCGGCAGTTCGACCATGTACGCCTCTAGGTCGCCACGGGTGACATGTTTCATAGTCGTGCCGTGCGATCTGACGGACAGCCGATCCAGATGGAAGTTGATTAGATGCTTAAGGAAACGGAGGTTAACGTCATTTGCAGCGGTCACCTTGAATAAATGCTGATTCAGGTATGCCGGCCCACGGTCCCAGAAAAGAGCGGCGAGAGTGGCGCTCCAAGAGAATATGAGGTCGCCGTCCTCGATCTTGAAGTCTTGTGCGAGAAGACCGTCGTAACGATCCGGCTCCACTGTTGGGTCGAGGAGCTCGCGTATTCGGACGATAGGTAAACCCTGGTCTCCCCAGTGTCCCGGTTTAAAGGCAAAGCCATTGAGGTAGGTGCCGAGAGAGGCGAGCGAGCGAACCTCCCAATCGGCCATCGGCCTATTCATAACCGAGCCCTCGAAGCAGGTCAGCCAGCTTCGCAGCGGCGTCGTCGCGCTCCGCCTCGAGCGTTGTGAGCGGAGTCTGATATTTGTCCCACCACGTCTCAAGGGCGACGATGATGGCTCGCCGGTGTCGTGTGATTCGATCCTGAGCTTCAGCCAGTAGGTCAGCTTCGAGCGCATCAAGCACGATCTGCCGAGCTGACGAGTCATCGAGCGCTTCGCTTGCTTCTTCAAGCCGCTGCCCGAACACGCCCTTTTCAGCCTTGAGTTTCTTCTTCGTAGCTGTCAGCCCGCTTTTCAGCTTCTTGACGTCCGTCGGGGAGAGAGTGTCCGCGCCTGTTTCGTCGCCCTCGTCGTCATCAGAGGTCGTGGCGGACTTGATCGTGGAATCCAATTCCGCGACCTCAGCCTCAAGAGCGGCGAGCTGGTCGAGGTAGTCCGGCATCAGCGCCGGGGCGACCTTGTGTTCGAGTGGGTTGACCTTCGCCTTCTCTTCCTCCAAGGCGTCAAGCACGGTGGCGGTCCATGCCTCTATCAGTCCCCGGTACCCGAGCGTGGCCAGCGCTTTGAGGTCTGGCAGGCTGATGCCCCACCACGAGGCAATGATTCCATCGACAGCGAAGTGGTCGAAGAGGGGCGTTGTCCCAAGCGCACCGCGGAACGTCTCCATGATCTCTCTGCGAAGCTCCACGAGGTCACTAGCGGACTGCAACTTGTCGAGACGGGTCTCCTGAGACTTCCACCAATGCCTGATCGCGCTAGCGACGTCCATCTCGGCCGCGATGACACCTTCGTCCGCCTCCACCAGGTTTCGGAGATCGCGCCTGTCGGTGACGATGTCGGCGTACTGGAGGTAGTCCTCGTCCTTCGAAACCATCAGGTGTTCAGGCTTCATCCCGTGTGCAGCGAATAGATCAGCCTTGGCGTCGACTTCACCTATTGGGATGCCGCCATGCAGGTGCGCTCGGACGTCCTGTGGTTCAGGTTCGGGTGTGGTGTCGACGTAACGACGGATGTTGAGGTTGTCATCGTTTTCGGCCAGC
>NZ_JCALCK010000017.1:0-53546 GCF_059812285.1 Mycobacterium sp. NGS62
CAAGGATAATCACTCGGGATTTGGACACCCACGACAGCGTCAACGATGACGCGACTCACCGTGTCAACAATCACTGTCAACGATCACCCGACTCATCAGTCAACGATGTCGTGAAACCAGACACCTCCGCCACCGCCAACTTCTCAAATCCCCCGCGCTGGTAGCAGCGCGCCTTTGCGCGCTTTCGGCGTAGTTGGAATCGCTTTTCTTGCGGTCCGCCCGGTGCATTAGCCATAACGTCTAGCCAACTGGATGTCTGTGTAATAAAGTGCGCTTCTATTCGCGTCAAGGTGGCTAGCAGGGGTGACGCTGTTACAGACGGAGGAGCCCACATGCCCGCGAGCCGCCCTGGACCTGACTGCTATCCGCCTGCTGGTCCTCCGGCATCCCGGCGGCTGTACCCGCCAGGCAGGTCTGATGTCGCCGGCATGCCACGGATCACCGAGCAGCAGTTGGCGCTGCCACGCGAACCGAGCATCGCGGTCAGGGTTTCGACGGACACGTTTTTCGCCGCCCGACTCGACGTCGGCAGTGAGATTTCGCTGGTGTTGGGTCGCCCGCTATCCGACGGCAAGGGGCGTTTCGATTACGGGCGGCTGCCTGTCAGCCTGGCAGAGCGGCTGGTCGGCCATCTCGAAACGGTAGCCGGGAGCCTGGAGAGCATCGGCAACCCGAACTGGGACGACAAGACCGTGGCGCTGATGATCGCGGCCGTCCGCGACGACCAGCAGCGCATCGACAAGCAGATCGCCGAACAGTCGTGAGGCAGTTGCTGCCAACGTGTCACCGGGGCCGGTCGACCTCGTAGGTTCCGTTGTCGTCGCGGAACACCACAGTCACTTCGCGTTTGGTCCCGGCGATACTCACCTGACAGGTGAAGGTGCCGCCCTTCTGCACGACCGGGTTACGGCCGCCGTTGCAGGTGACTGCCGAGACATCGCTGCGCCCGTAGCCGTAGACGGGATCGGTGAGGATCTGCCGGACACCGGCCTGCGCTTTTTTGACATCGAGTTGGTTGGCGTGCAAAGACCCGGGCTGTCGCAAGACCAGAATCAGCGCCACCCCAAGGCACACAACGAAAACGGCGGCTGCTATCAGCAACATTCGCTCGGAGTACTTGTGCTGCCAGATCCAACTGCTAGGAACCTGCCTGTGCGGCAAGCGTCTTGGCTGTTCTGGCGAAACCTCGTGCCCGGCGGGCCGGGCAGCTGGTTGGCCGGGGGCGGGTTGGCGGTAGTCGCGAGGTGGCGCAACCGGCGGCGGGGGCAACGGCCCGCGGCGGATATCGTGCTGCGGCGGCCGCGGGCTGCTCGGCACGGCGGGCCTGCGCGGGTTTACTTCATGCCACTTCGGCGCGTTCTGACGTCGAGGCGGCATCGGCCGCTGTGGCGGGCCCTCTTTCGGTCTGCCGCTTGGTCTTTCGTCTCGGCGCGGCGGCTGCGTGGGCTGCTGCCAGCGGCGAGGAGGCGGCGGACGAAAAGGTTCGGTCGGGTCTGACCCGTGCGGACCGCTCATTGCCCCTCTTCTCTCGCGCCACCAACCATTATTGAACTGGCGCGCGGCACCGAAGGCACCAGAACCACCCCCTCAGGAGAACCGCTGGTAGCACTGCTCGGCACGGCTGAGCAGTCCGGAGTGAAACGCGAAAATGCGCGAGAAGCCAGCCGGCACCGGGGTGTTGTTCACATCGCTGGCGGCCAGCCCGTTGGTCAGCAGGCCGGAGATGGCTTCGTCGAGATCACCGGCGCCCAGCACGAGCATCTTGCCCGACGACAGCGAAATCGGCTCGGCCATATTGCGCTGCGCAACCCCGGTCAGACAGGCTGCGCGCATGCCCGCCAGGGCCGAATCCACCGGTAGCCCATGCTCACGCTGCAGCGCCAACGCATACCGTGAGGTGAAAACAGACAGGGCGGTGTTGTCTCCTTGCGGCAATCCCAGCTGTGATTCGTCGGACGGCGCTCCGATCCGCTGGAGCACAGGCATATTGACCGAGATGGTGTTGTCCGAGGGGCAGTAGACCACGGGCTGGGTCCCGTCTCCGCTGCAACCGGTGCCGGCCGTCGACAGCGTCGGCGGGTCGGACGGGGCGAAGATCTTTCCCAACAGCTCCATCAACGTCGACAGGGTGTCGTCGTCAATCGCGACGTCGCTTTGCTGGCTCTCGGACTCGAACAACGAACTCGGCAGGTCACCGCGACGCTGTTGAATCTCGTCAGTGTCGATCTCACCGCAGGCTTCGGCACCGCTGTCGAAACCGCGCTGCAACGCGGTAACGCGGTCAAGGGCGGTTCCATGCGGGTCTTCATTTGACGACGCCTCGGTCGGCGACGAAATCGGATCACGTATGACGATCGCGCCGGCCAGAATATGACCGAGATCGTCGCCAGTGCTCAACTGAAAACGCGGTGACTCACCACCAGCGACCCAACGGAGATAGACCCCCGACAGGCAGTCGGCCTGCTGTTCGCGGACCAGCGTCGGCGTCCAGTGGTGGATCAACTTCGCCTTGCGCTGGACGGCGTGCCCGTATTCGTGCGCGAGCAGCGCGTTGACGGCCATATCCCCGAAGTACTTGCGGGCGGTGGGGATCAAGCTGCCGCGGTCCCATGCCAGCGCATCTTGGCGGTGGCAGTACATCGCGTTGGTGAAGCCGTAGGCCTGGTTGCCGCACACTCGGGGACCGAACCGGTCGTTCGAGTCGTACGACAGCAGTGTGGAGACCGGGCGGAAGGCGCCGGAAAACGAATCGGAGTAATGCCGTCCCCAAAAGTCTTCGATGTCCTCGATCGCAAACAGCGCGAGTCGGTCGTCAGCACCGCCGTCCGTGTTTTGGACCCGATCGGTGACCGGCGGTAGTGCGCCGCGCGGACCGCTGGGACCATCGGATACGGCCAATCCCCCGACGCGGTGTGGGTCGTAGAGCATCGATACGGCGCGGCCGGACAAAACCGCATGACCGCAGCCTGCCAACAGCAGAGCCGAGAGCGCCGCACAGATCGCCGCTCTAAGTGTGATTGCCAACAGATCCTCGGCGGTCCTCGATGAAGCTGGTTTTGCGCCGCGTCCAACGGTTGCTGCCTGAACTTTACAATCCGTGTCCTCGACCAGGCTCTGCCCATTGAAGGTCTGTCGTGGCGGCCCCTCCCCGGGCTTGCTCGACCGAGTAGGGTCGAAGCACCGGGGGCCTGCGCGCGGTGGATTGCTCCCCGCGCAGACTCCTCAGCGGCCGGCAAACTGTTTGGAGGCGCTGTGGACATGGTGTTGGGCATGTCGATGGCCCCGCAGACCGTCCGCATGGTGCTGGTCGAGGGCGAAAGCGGCGAGGGTGCCACCGTCGAAGAAGACAACTTCCCGGTCGCAACCGGCGGAGACGCCCAAAGTCCCCCGACCCCCAGCGCAGCCGATCAAGTGGTCGCCGCCATCGTGGGCACCCGCGAAAGCGCCACCGAGGGCGGTCACCGGTTGGCGTCGACGGGTGTGACCTGGACCGATCCCATCGAGGCCAGCGCGCTTCGCGATGCACTGGCCTCCCGCAAAGTCGAGAACGTCATGTTGGTTTCGGCTTTCCTGGCTGCGGCCGCGTTGGCCCAAACGGTCGGCTCCAACCTTGGCTACGCCCATACCGGCCTGCTGTTCGTCGAGCCGGATTGCGCGACGCTGGCGGTCGTCGATACTTCTGATGGTTCGGTCGGCGACGTCCATCGCGAACGGTTACCCGACGATGACACCGACGCTGTCGCCCGGCTAACCGCGATGACCGGGTCCGCCGCCGGCCTCCAGTCGCGTCCGGATGGATTGTTCGTCGTCGGCTCCGGTGTGGACATCGCAATGATCAAGTCCGAGTTGGATGCCGCGACAACGCTGGCGGTCAGCGCGGCTGACGACCCGGAAACAGCACTTGCTCGCGGGGCCGCGTTGGCCTCCGCACACTCGCCGCTGTTCGACTCGTCCACCGCCGCGCTGGCATATGCCCAAGATCCGGGCACCGGTGCCGTGCACCCGGAAATGGCCCTGGCTGCCGGTCTGGCCGCGCCGGAGCCGGCCGGCGGCGATCAAGCTCTGGCTTACAGCGCCGACCCCGACTATGACGCCAACGCGTACACCGCGGATGCGCTCGCCGCTGACCCCGCCAGCCCGGAGCTTTTCAGCGACGAGGGCCGGCCCGAACGCAAACCGTTCCTGGTGGCTCTGGGTGTGCTGACGATCTTCGTCGTCGGTGTGGCCGCACTGGCGATCGCCCTGGCGCTTGAGATCCGTCCGCACGTCGACCAGCGGCCGAACCTGGGGCAAAGTGTCGTCGCACCAACCCAAAAGCCGCCACCACCGGCACCCCCACCGCAAGCGCCCACCCCGGCACCCGCAGCTCCGGCACCCGCACCCGCGGCACCCGCACCCGCGCCCGCCCCCGCACCCCCGCCGGCGCTTCCGCCACCTCCGGCACTCCCCGCACCTCCGATACCGGCGCCGCGGGTACCGGGTCCGGGAATTCCGGGTCCGGGGATTCCCGGGCCGAAGCTCCCGGGTCCGAAGATTCCGGGTCCGGGCATCCCGGGCATCGGCGGCGGCCACGGCGGCGGCGGGCCGCACGTACCCGGCCTTCCCGGCATCCCGGGCATCCCCGGGCTCTGATGCCCTGGGCCAGTTACGGTTTGGCGCTCCACCACTTGGCCCGGCTTCAACCCTGATACTGCCGGGCCGCTGAATCCGGCCGACGCTGCTGCGTGCCGCGCTTTAATGGGTTGATGGAGCTGATCACGCCCACCGACTCAATATTCTTGCTGGGCGAATCCCGCGAGCACCCCATGCACGTCGGCGGGCTGGCGTTGTTCGAACCGCCGGAAGGTGCCGGACCGGATTTTCCGCGGGAGACCTACGAGGCTCTCGTCGCCAACCGGGAATTCCAACCAACTTTCCGCAAGCGTCCGGCCAGGCTTCTCGGGGGCATCGCCAACCTCGGCTGGTCCTACGACGACGAGGACGACATCGACATCGACTACCACCTGCGGCGTTCGGCGCTGCCGGCACCCGGGCGGGTGCGGGACTTGCTCGAGCTGACCTCGCTACTGCACGGCAGCCTGCTCGACCGGCACCGGCCGCTGTGGGAGGGCCAGTTCATCGAAGGCCTGAACGACGGCCGGTTCGCGCTGTACACCAAGTTCCACCATGCGTTGGTCGACGGTGTTTCGGCGCTGAAACTCATGCAACGCTCGCTGTCCAACGATCCGAGCGACCTGGAGATGCGGGCGATCTGGAATCTGCCCCGCAGGCGGCACTCGAGCAGCCGGTCGCGTTGGCAGATGGTCAGTCAAATCGCGGGATCCATTGCAGCGCTTGGCCCGTCGACGTTGTCGTTGGCCCGCGCGGCGCTGCTCGAACAGCAACTGACACTGCCGTTCGCCGCCCCGCGCACCATGCTGAACGTACCGATCGGTGGGGCCCGCCGGTGCGCAGCGCAATCGTGGTCGCTGGACCGCGTCAAAAGCATCAAGCAGGCCACCGGGGTGAGCTTCAACGACGTCGTCCTGGCGATGTGCGCCGGCGCGCTGCGCCACTACCTGGCCGACCAGAATGCACTGCCGGACACGCCGCTGATCGCGATGGTGCCGGTGAGCCTGCGCAAAGCGGACGAGGCCGACAGCGGCGGCAACTTGGTCGGCACCATCCTGTGCAGTCTGGCCACGGACATCGACGATCCCGGGAAGCGGCTCGCGGCGATCAGCGAATCGACGCGCGGCAACAAGAAGGTGTTCTCCGAGCTGCCCCGGCTGCAAGCTTTGGCGCTGTCGGCGTTTTTGATGTCGCCGTTGGCGTTGGCCGTAGTCCCGGGGGTGGGCACGTCGGCCCCACCACCGTTCAATATCGTCATCTCGAACGTGCCCGGGCCCACCGAACCGATGTACTGGCGTGGCGCCCGCCTCGACGGCAACTACCCGCTGTCAATCGCCCTCGACGGGCAGGCGTTGAACATCACCGTGGTCAACAACGCCGGCAACCTCGACTTCGGTCTGGTCGGCTGCCGGCGCAGTGTGCCGCATCTGCAGCGACTGCTCGGAGACCTCGAGACCTCCCTCAAAGACTTGGAACGCGCGGTCGGGGTCTAGCCCGGTGACCAAGCTGAGCGCCGGGTTGCTGCTGTACCGCGTGCGCGACGGCATGGTGGAAGTCCTGATCGCACATCCAGGCGGCCCGTTTTGGGCTCGAAAGGACGAGGGCGCCTGGTCGATCCCCAAGGGGGAATACACCGACGGCGAAGACCCCTGGGTTGTCGCACAGCGCGAATTCGCTGAAGAACTGGGGCTTTCGGTGCCGGTCGGTGCGCGCACCGAATTGGGTTCGGTGAAACAGCCTGGCGGCAAGGTTGTTACGGCCTTCGCTGTGCTGGCTGATCTCGACGCCAGCGACACCCGCAGCAACACCTTCGAGCTGGAGTGGCCCAAAGGTTCCGGGATCACCAAAGAGTTTCCCGAAATCGACCGGGTCGGCTGGTTCACGGTGGCACAAGCCCGAGCCAAGCTACTCAAAGGCCAACGGCCCTTCCTGGACCGGCTGCCGGCGCAGCCCGCGTTGGCGAACCCACCCGAAGACACCTGATCCGGCGGTATGTTCGCACCCATGCAGACATTGCGAACCCCCGACAACCGGTTTGTCGATATTCCCGAATTTCCTTACCCGCCAAGGTATTGCGATATCCCCGACGATGACGGCGGCACGCTACGGATGGCCTGGGTTCAAGACGGGCCCGAGGACGCCGACCCGGTTCTCATGCTGCACGGTGAGCCGTCGTGGTCTTTTCTGTACCGCAAAATGATTCCGGTCCTGGTCGAGGCCGGGCATCGCGTCGTGTGTCCCGATCTGGTCGGGTTCGGTCGTTCGGACAAGCCGACCCGGCGTGAAGACCACACCTATGCCCGCCACGTCGAGTGGGTGCGCGCCCTGGCGTTCGACGTGCTGGATTTGCGGCGGGCGACCCTGGTGGGCCAGGACTGGGGCGGGCTGATCGGGCTGCGACTGGCGGCTGAACATCCCGACCGGTTCAGCCGGATCGTGGTGGCCAACACCGGACTGCCGACCGGTGACATCCCGATGCCCGAGATCTGGTGGCGCTTTCGCGAGGCGATCCAAAACCAACCCGCACTGGACATCGGCGGGTTCGTGCGGTCGGGCTGTCGCCGGCCGCTGAGCGATGCCGTTCGGGCAAGCTACGACGCGCCGTTTCCCGACGACACCTACTGCGCTGCGCCGCGCGCCATGCCGGGCCTGATCCCGACCTCGCCCGACGATCCCGCCGCCCCGGCTCAGCGGTCTGCGTGGGCGACGCTGTGTGCCAGTGAAACACCGATGCTGGTCGCATTCAGCGACGGAGATCCGATCACCGGAGCGATGGGCCCGATCTTTCAACGTGAAATGCGCGGTGCTCAGGGAATCGAGCATCCGGTGGTGCACGATGCCGGGCACTTTTTGCAGGAGGATGCCGGCGAAGAGTTCGCCGGTTACATCGTCGACTTTCTACGCTGACGCCCGGTAGCAGCGGAATCCTCAGTCACGCTCCCACGGCGCGGTTTCGTCCATTTTCTTGTAGTACTTCGCCAGGTGACTCTTGACCCGCTCGACGTCAGCTTTCGGCAGGTCGATGCCGCCTCGCGCGCCGTCCATGATCGCGCCGGCGATCATCACGCCCCGCGGCACCGCCTTGAGCTTCCCCCCGATCACGTCGGCAATCAGCAGCTTGTAGGCGGTGAAGTTGTCCTTCTTGCCGCTGTCGTACCAGACGTGGGCATCGCGATACTTCTGATTTGGCTCGTCCTGCGCGTCGGCCCACTTGCGGACGCGCTTCTCAGCGGCATCGCCATCCCATTTGCGATCGCGGTCTGCCAACGGCAAATCCTGAAACGCAGTCACAGACATGATTCTCGCGTGCCCGCTGCCGCCATCCGGTAAACGCCCGCCGCGGGTGCCAAGATGAACGCGTGGATCTTCCCGTCCAGCCGCCGATCGAGCCGATGTTGGCCAAGGCCGCCAGCAAGGTTCCCGCCGAGGCCGGTGTGTGGTCCTACGAACCGAAGTGGGACGGGTTCCGCGCACTGGTGTTCCGCGACGGCGACGAGGTGATACTGCAGTCCCGCAATGGCAAGGATCTCGGTCGCTACTTCCCGGAGCTACTGGAGGCGCTGCGCAACGAAGTGGCGTCGCGCTGTGTGCTCGACGGCGAGATCGTCGTTCCCCGTGACGTCGACGGACGGATCCGGCTGGATTGGGACTCCCTGTCCCAGCGCATCCACCCTGCGGCCAGCCGCATCAACATGCTGGCCGAGCAGACCCCGGCGCACTTCATCGGCTTCGACGTACTGGCCACCGGTTCGGCGTCGCTGCTTGGCGAACCATTTCGCATTCGCCGTGCGGCGCTGGCAGAGCTCGTCGCCGCGAAGGACTGGTGTCATGTCACCGGCGCCACCGAGGATCCCGAACTCAGCGCACACTGGCTGACCACTTTCGAGGGCGCCGGGCTCGACGGTGTTGTCGCCAAGCGACTCGACGGCCCCTACCTGCCGGGCAAGCGGGAGATGGTGAAGATCAAGCACGCCCGCGACGCCGACTGTGTAGCAATGGGCTACCGCATCCACAAAAGCGGCGAAGGCATCGGGTCGATTCTGTTGGGTCTGTACCGCGATGGCCGATTGCACATGGTCGGCGGCGCAGCGTCGTTCACCGCCAAAGACCGGCTCAAGCTGCTTGCCGAGCTGGAACCGCTGCGCGTCGGCGACGACGTGGTCTACGACGGGGAGCCCAGCCGGTGGAATGCTGCGGCCGACAAACGCTGGGTCCCGATCCGGCCAGAACGGGTGGCCGAGGTCGCCTACGACCAGATGGAAGGGGATCGCTTTCGCCACACGGTCCGCTTCGTGCGCTGGCGCCCCGACCGCGACCCGAAAAGCTGCACTTTCGACCAGCTCGACGTGCCGCTGAACTACGACCTCTACGACGTCTTGGAGTCGTGATGCCAAGTCCCGCTGAAGAACTCGACGTCGACGGGGTCGCGGTCCGGCTGACCAACCCGGACAAACCGTACTTTCCGAAGCTGGGCTCCGCCGGTACCAAACGCAAGCTCGTCGAGTACTACTTGACGGTGGCTCGCGGCCCGATGCTGACTGCGCTGCGAGACCGGCCCACACACCTGCAGCGGTTCCCGGAGGGCATCGACGGCGAGGAGATCTATCAAAAGCGGATACCGCAGCGCCATCCCGACTACTTGCACACCTGCCGGATCACGTTCCCGTCCGGACGAACCGCCGACGCACTCAACGTCACTCACCCGGCGGCCATCGTGTGGGCGGCCCAAATGGGCACGATCACCCTGCATCCGTGGCAGGTGCGCTGCCCCGATACCGAGCATCCCGATGAGTTACGCGTCGACTTGGACCCACAACCAGGCACCGGTTTTGCTGAGGCGCGCACCGTCGCGGTCGATGTGCTCAAGCCACTGCTCGACGAACTCGGCCTGGTCGGCTACCCGAAAACGTCCGGGGGCCGCGGCGTACACGTATTCCTACGGATCCAAACGGACTGGGATTTCATCGCCGTCCGCCGGGCCGGGATCGCGCTGGCCCGCGAGGTCGAGCGCCGCGCGCCGGATGCGGTGACAACGTCGTGGTGGAAGGAAGAAAGGGGCGCCCGCATCTTCGTCGACTTCAACCAGAACGCCCGCGACCGCACGTTCGCGTCGGCGTACTCGGTGCGGCGCACACCGATCGCCACTGTGTCCACGCCGCTGACCTGGGACGAACTCGCCGGCGCCGACCCCGACGACTACACCATCGGCACGGTGCCCGACCTGGTGGCCCGCCGTGACGACCCGTGGGCCCAGATGGATTCGGTCAAACAGTCGATCGCTTCGCTGCTGGAGATGGCTGCCGCCGACGAGCAACGCGGCCTCGGTGATCTGCCCTATCCGCCCAACTATCCCAAGATGCCCGGCGAGCCGAAACGGGTCCAGCCCAGCCGGGACGCCGATTATAAGTCAAACTAACCACGATCGTTACGAGCGCGTTATAGTGTCCGCATGCTTCGTTCTCGTCTGAGCCCTGTGGTCCGCGCCGGTGTCGCGGTACTCGCGCTTGCTGCTGCTGCGACGGCCTTTCCGCGGGTCGCCGCGGCCGACTCCACCGAGGACTATCCAATACCGCGGCGGATCATCAACACCACCTGCACCCCTGAGCAGCTGCTGGCCGCCGCCCGCGATTACGCTCCGGTGTATTACGAGCGGTACATGAACGACTACCACAATCACGCCAACTTCCACCAGGCAGTTCAGGACAAGGCGCACTGGTTCTTCTCGCTGTCACCGGCAGAGCGCAGGCAATACTCCGACCACCTCTACGAGGGCGACGTCGCCGACCCGATGACCAAAGCATGGGTCAACAACTTCAAGATCTTCTTCAACAACAAGGGCGTCGTCGCAAAGGAAACTGACCATTGCGCGGACTATCCCCCGAACGACATGTCCGTGTGGGATTGGTGAGCAGTAGCTCAGCCTGATTGCGCGATCAGCCCGACGCAGGTAGCGGTGAGCAGCCGGGTCAGCGCGGATACGAAGTCGATGTTCCACTCTGGCGAGATTTGGGTTTCCTCGGCATAGGCGTCGCTGAGTCCTTGTGGCGGGTGGGCGATCTGCCACAACGGAGCTGCCAACGAATAGGCCGCCAGCAAAACGTCGAGTGCGCCAGAGTGTCCCAACGCCGGTAAGGCTTGCTCGATGGCAGCTGCGAGCGACATCACGGCGCCGTCGCTGATGCGCTTGACCTCGATGACCCGGTCGATGTCCACCTCATGCTCGAGGTGCAGATGCAGATTCGCCAGCAGGTCGCAGAACAGCGGATCGGCGGCAAGGCCTTGGGCCAGCGTCTCGGCCACCCGAGCCGGTGACATCGGGCCCGGCTGGCGCAGTCGCTCGGCTACCGTGGCCGACCACCTCACCCAGCCTTCCGCCGCCAGGTGCAGCAGCACCTCCTTGTGAGAGGTGAAGTAACGACGCACGGCCGAGTAGTGGATTCCGGCACGTGCGGCCACGGCGGTCAGCGTCACCGAGGCGACACCGATTTCGAGCGCCAGGGAGCGCGCGGCCTCCACCAATGCGTCCGCACGCTGGCGTTTCTTGGCTGCGGTGCGGGCGCGCTGGAAGGTCAGTTGCGCCACGGCCAGAGGATAACGCACATCACGTGATTTCCGGCCCGATCGGCAGAGGTCAGGCGGGCGCGTGCACGATCCTGGTCAGCGCCGTTGATCCACCAATTCGCGTACTACCGGACGAGGCGGGTACGGCCGAAGCAGACCGCTGGCCGGTCGGGTGCGTACCCGTTGCGGCCACCAGAACCAGCGGCCGAGCAGCGCGGCGATCGAGGGCGTCATGAACGAGCGCACCACGAGGGTGTCGAACAGCAGGCCCAGCCCGATGGTGGTGCCGACCTGACCAACCACGGCCAAATCGCTGACCGCCATCGTCATCATGGTGAAGGCGAACACCAGGCCGGCGGAGGTCACCACCGAGCCACTGCCGCCCATCGCCCGGATGATGCCCGTCTTGAGTCCGGCGTGGATCTCCTCTTTGAACCGCGCCACCAGCAGCAGGTTGTAGTCCGATCCTACCGCCAACAGGATGATGACCGACATCGCTATCACCATCCAGTGCAGATTCAGCCCGATGAGGTGCTGCCAGATGAGCACCGACAGGCCGAAGGCACTGCCCAGCGACAGCGTCACGGTGCCCACGATGACCGCGGCGGCGATGACGCTTCCGGTGATGATCAGCATGACGATGAAAATCAGGCACAGCGACGCGATCCCGGCGATGATCAGGTCATAGGCGGACCCGGTAGCCAAGTCCTTGTACATCGGCGCCGTACCACCGAGGAACACCTTCGAACCCTCCAGCGGGGTGCCTTTGATGGCCTCGTGCACGGCATGTTTGACCGGCTCGACGCGCGAGATGCCCTCGGGCGAGGCGGGGTCGCCCTCGTGGGAGATGATCATCCGCACCGCGTGGCCGTCGGGCGACAGGAACATCTTCAGGCCGCGCTTGAAGTCGGGGTTGTCAAACGCTTCCGGGGGCAGATAGAACGAGTCGTCGTTTTTGGCCTCGTCGAAGGCGTGGCCCATCGCCGACTGGTTCTTCATCATTTCTTCCATCTGATCCTGCAGCCCGCCCATGGTCTGCTGCATGGTCAGCTGCATGATCCGCATGCTTTTCATGGTGGCGATCATCGGCGGCATGACCTGCAGCATCTGCGGGATCAGCGTGTCGAGCCGGTCCATGTCGGGCATCAGGTTCTGGATGTCATCGGTCATGATGTCGACACTGTCGAAGGCTTCAAAGACCGAGCGCAGCGACCAGCAGATCGGGATGTCGAAGCAGTGCTTTTCCCAATAGAAGTAGCTGCGGATCGGGCGCCACATGTCTTCGAAATCGGCCATGTGGACCCGCAAGTCCTGGATGTGGGCTTCCATGTCGTGCATCTTGGTGACCATGCTGTGAGTGGTCTCGGCCATGCCCCGGGTGATTTCGAGCATCTGTTCCATGCTGTCGATGGTCCTGGCCATGTCGTCGCCCATCACCAGCATGTCTTTCATGCGGTCTTGCATGTATTGCATGTTCAGTTGTTGGGTGGTGCCCTGCATGCTGATCGCAAACGGGATCGACGCGTGGTTGATCGGGGTGCCCAGCGGCCGGGTGATCGCCTGTACCCGGCCGATGCCTGAGGTGCGGAACACTGCTTTGGCGATTTTGTCGATGACCAGGAAGTCGGCGGGGTTGCGCATGTCGTGGTCGGTTTCGACCAGCAACAGGTCGGGGTTCATCCGGGCCTGGGAGAAATGCCGGTCGGCGGCCGCATACCCCTCATTGGCCGGGATATCGGTCGGCAGATAATCCCGGTTGTCATAGCCGGGCTTGTAGCCGGGCAGCGTGATCAGCCCGACCAGCGAGACCAGCACCGTCGCGACCAACACCGGGCCGGGCCAGCGCACCACGGCCGCGCCGATCTTGCGCCAGCCCCGAATCCGCATCGCCCGCTTAGGTTCCAGCAGTCCGAAGTGGCTGCCCACCACCACGACAGCAGCTCCCAAGGTCATCGCGGCAGCGACCATGGTGAGCATGCCGATCGCCAACGGGACACCCAGGCTCTGGAAGTACGGCAGCCGGGTGAAGCGCAGACAGAACGTTGCACCCGCAATCGTCAACCCTGAGCCCAGGATCACGTGACTGGTTCCGCGATACATCGTGTAGAACGCCGATTCTCGATCCTCGCCGGCGCTGCGTGCCTCCTGATATCGGCCGATCAGGAAAATCGCGTAGTCGGTCGAGGCCGCAATTGCCAGTGTCACCAGCAGGTTGGTCGCGAACGTCGAAAGCCCGATGAGGTTGTGGTAACCCAGGAAGGCCACCACGCCGCGGGCGGCGGCCAATTCCACAAAGACCATTCCCAGCACCAACAGCACCGTGCCGATGGACCGGTAGACGAACAGCAGCATGACGATGATCACCAAGAAGGTCATCCCGGTGATCAGCTTCAGGCTGCGGTCCCCGGCGATGTGCTGATCGGCCAGCAGCGGGGCCGCCCCGGTCACATAGGCCTTCACCCCCGGCGGTGGCGGGGTGTCCTTGATGATTTTCTGGACCGCCTCGACGGACTCGTTCGCCAGGCTCTCACCCTGGTTACCCGCGAGATAGACCTGGACGTAGGCGGCCAGGCCGTCCGGGCTTTGCGAGCCGGCCGCAGTCAGCGGGTCACTCCAGAAGTCCTGGACGTTCTCGACATGTTTGGTGTCCGCCCGCAGCTGAGCGACCAACTCGTTGTAGTAGTGGTGGGCTGCGTCGCCGAGTGGCTGCTGACCCTCCAGCACGATCATGGCCGAACTGTCGGACTTGAATTCTTTGAAGTCAGAACCGACGCGCTTGATCGAGATCATCGACGGAGCGTCCTTGGGGCTCATCGACACCGTGCGCATCTGGCCCACCACGTCCAATTGGGGGACGACGACATTCAGGACCACCGTGATCGCGATCCACGCCAAGATGATCGGGACCGCCAAGCGGTGGATCCACAGCGGCAAGCGCTCCCGCACCGCTTGGACCGGGGCGGGCAGGGCGTCGGTCGGCGCCTCGGTGACGTCGGCACTCATGCGGACTTCACCAAGCAGAAGGTCTGGGCGTTCACGCCGCTGCGAATCCTTTCATCTTTGACAACCCCGTCGACGGTGATACGGCAGCCGATGGTGTCGCTATGCCCCTGCGCCACGATGTTGGGGCTCACCGCAGGGTCAGTCGTCGACAACTTCAGCGACCACGGCAGGGGCGCGGAGTCCACCCGCTTGGGGTCGGCGTTGAGGTCGAGATAGTTGATGTCGGCCACGGTGCCGTTCGGGCTGAAGATCTCGTAGATCACGACCTTCGGGTTGAACGGCTTGGTGTCTTCGAAGACTTGGGACGTGCCACCGGCGTTGCCGTGCGCGCCGAAGTAACCGTGCACCCGGTAGACCGCGAACCCGCCGACGGCGATGACCACCACCACAAGCAACGGCAACCACACGCGTTTGAGAAGCTCAAACATCTGAAAACCTTGACCCTCTTTTCGTTACCGGCCCGCTGGTGATTTCCTTCGCACCTGGGCCAATCAATGACACGGTGCAGCGGTACGCGGCGGGTGGGTCATCGGCTCGGTCATCGTCATGGGTGCCTCCATCCTGAACGGGGGCCAAGAAACTCAACTAATTAGCTTGTGTGTAACCTTAGCTACTCTAATCGGAATAGACGATAGACAAAAACCGGGTGGGAAAGGGCATCGCAATGAGGTGGACAAGCTGGCGAATCGGTGGCGTCGACCGAGCTTGTCGGCCTATCCCAGATCGGTCTCAAAGTCCGAGAAGGGGCGGTACGATCCAGCGCATGAAGGTAGCAAGGTTCGCCTCGATCGCCGCCGTCGCCGTCGCCGCCGCAGTCGGCCTGGCCGCCCCGGCATACGCGGACATCGACACTGATTTCGACAACCAGCTCAACACCTACGGTCTTTACGGCGCGCACGACTACAACCCGTATCTGGCCAAGATCGCCTGCCGACGGCTCGGCGATGGGGTCGACCCCGATGCTGCCGCGTCTGCTCGGTTCGTGAAGAACAACCTGGCCAGGGGTACCAGCCAGGTGCAGGCGTACCAGTTCCTCGGCACCGCCGTCAGCTTTTACTGCCCCGAGCTGGCGCCCAAGCTGCAGAACATTCCCGCCAGCTAGCATTTTGCTCCCCGCCGGCTAGGTCGCTGGCACGACTCTGCGAGGCAGCGTCAGCGGCAGATCGGTGTAGGTCGCGATGCCCGGCGCCGCAGCGACCACTGCCGGGATGGCGTTGATGGTGGGCATCGCCGTCATGATGTGGCCCAGTGTCATGAAGTCGGCGATCGTCTCGGCCTGGAAATCCGGTGGCGGCAGAAAGCTCACAGTAGTTTTGACGCTCGGCCGACCGTCGACCTGAATCACCCAGCCGTCCTGGTCGATCTTCCAGTCCGGTTCCAGTGTCTGGCCCTTGCGCCAGCGGACATTGAGTTCCACGACGGTTTTGTCGCCGATGACGCCTTGCCAGCTGGCGTAGACGCCGGCGACGCACCCGGCCGGGATGGTCCAGGAACCCAGGTCGAGGTCTGCAGTGGTCTGGGCGTATTCAGCCGCACAGCGCACCTCGTCGAGTTCGACGCCCAGCGCATCGGCAACCAGCCGCACCGCCTCGCCGAATACCGCGGTGCCCTGAGCCGTCATGGTCGGCAGCTCGGGGTCGCCGATCGGTTTGCCGAAGCCCACCGGAATCTCGGTTGCCGGTGAGTCGTAAAAGGTGGTGTCGGCGGCTTCGTTGACGGTGATCTTGTCGACCCGGTCGCACACCATCGCCGAGACCACCGCCAGCAACTCGGCGAAGCCCGGGCTGACCCCGGACCCGAACATCGTCGACCCGCCTTTTTGGCACGCCTCGGCGATGCGGTCGCGGCCGGCACCGAGGTTGTGCCCGGTGATGAACGACGCGGTCGCGACGACGTTGGCGCCCGCGGACAAGATCCGCACCAGCTCGTCGACGTCGACCCACATCGGGTTGTAGACCACGCAATCGGGTTTCAGTGCGAGCAGCGCGTCGACGTCGTCCGTGGCGGCTACCCCCAGTGGCGCGATGCCACACAGCTCGCCGACATCACGGCCCACCTTGTCGCCCGACCAGGCGTAACACCCTACGAGTTCCAGCGTGGGGTTCGCGGCGATGGCCTGAACCGAGCTCTTACCGACGTTTCCTGTTGTCCATTGGACGACCCGATAGTTGTTTGGCACTCGCTCAGCATAGGAAACGACTGCCGCGGTTGATAGCCCGCCTAATCCTCGACGGTGACTCCGCCGCGCGAGCGCTTGCGTCGCCGCGACGACGACTTGCCGCTCGGTCGCTGGTTACGTAAACCGCCACGCGGCTTTTCGGCGGCGACGGTGTCCTCGGCGGCGGGCAGTTCGTCGGCGGCCGACTCGGGTTCCTCGGATGGTTCGGCCGCGGCCTCGACGGTCTCGTCATCGGCAGCGGTGGTTTCCGCCTCTTCGGTCTCCGCCGTCTCCGTCTCTTCCGCCTCCGCGGTTTCGGCTTCGTCGGTCTCGGCGGCTTCCTTCGCCGAGCCCTCCTCGCCGGCGCCCTTCTTGCCACGCAACCGCCGCTTGGGCTTCTTCGGCTTCAACGGCTTGGGCGGTGGCGGCGGCAGCTCGGCGACAAAGGACAGGTAGAAGCCGGCGATGCCGAGCAGCGCGATCGCGGCAGCCGCGCCATAAACCCCGAACATCCACTGCCCGGCGGCGTCCAGACTCAGCCAGATTTCGCTGATCGCAGTGCCGACGATCAGCACACCGGCCAGCACGTGCGCGACGATCGACCAGGTCCGCAGGCTGAGTGCCAGCGCAGGGGTCCCGTATTCCGGCTTACGGGTTCGCAGCAGCGTGAACACGACCGGCAACGCCGTCAGGGCGATCAGCGCGCCGGTTACGATCCGCAGCGCCGTGCCCAAAGTGTGCGTGGTCTGACCCATCAGCTCCGGCCAGCGCGGCAACACGAAGAAGAAATAGAGGACGCCAGCAGCAATCGAGAACGACGCGTGCCACAGTGTGGCGGCGGTGCGCCCCATAGCCCTCCTCAACTTGGTGGTCCGGTACGGCCATCGAGCCTGGTCGCACCACAGACCGAGCGCGGAGGATGCGGGATTTGAACCCGCGAGGGCTATTAACCCAACCCGCGTTCCAGGCGAGCGCCATAGGCCACTAGGCGAATCCTCCGTCGGCCATGGTAGCCGAGCTGTCAGGAGCGCCCTCGGTCACTGCGCAAGTCGGGTACTACACTCGCGATGGACCCCGCGCGGCGTTTATCCTGTGAACTCCCCCAGGGCCGGAAGGCAGCAAGGGTCAACGGGCTCTAGCGGGTGCGCGGGGTCCCCCTATGTCGGAGCCGGCGGGGCGGTCCGACCTTATGTACTCACGGCGATGACGATGAAAGGGCGCATGGTGTCGTTCGGCCCCTTTAGCACCCTCACCTCAACGGATCTCGCAGCTCTGCACGCGCGCCACCAGCAGGACTACAGCGAGTTGCAGGCCATGAAGCTCGCGCTGGATCTGACCCGCGGCAAGCCGTCGGGTGAACAGCTCGACCTGTCCAACGCGCTGCTGAGCTTGCCCGGGGAGGACTTCCGCGACGCCGACGGCACCGATACGCGCAACTACGGCGGTCTGCACGGGTTGCCGGAACTGCGAGCGATATTCGGCGAGTTGCTCGGTATCGGCGTGCCCAACCTGATCGCGGGCAACAACGCCAGCCTCGAGTTCATGCATGACGTGATCGTCTTTTCGATGCTGCACGGCGGCGTGGACTCGCCGCGGCCGTGGCGAGACGAGCCGACCGTGAAGTTTCTCTGCCCGGTGCCCGGCTACGACCGCCATTTCGCCATCACCGAGACGTTGGGCATCGAGATGATCTCGATCCCGATGCGCGACGACGGTCCCGACGTCGACCTGATCGAAGAACTGGTCGCGGCCGACCCCGCGATCAAAGGCATGTGGGCGGTACCGGTGTTCGCCAACCCGACGGGGGTGACCTACTCCTGGGAGACGGTTCGACGTCTCGTCCAGATGCGCACCGCGGCAAGCGATTTCCGGCTGTTTTGGGACAACGCTTACGCTGTCCACACGTTGACGCTCGACTTCGTCCGCCAGGTCGACGTGTTGGGCTTGGCCGCCGCTGCCGGCAATCCCAACCGGCCCTACGTCTTCGCGTCGACCTCGAAGATCACCTTCGCCGGCGCGGGTGTCAGCTTCTTCGGTGGATCACTGGGCAACATCGCCTGGTACCTGCAGTATGCGGGCAAGAAGTCGATCGGTCCGGACAAAGTCAACCAGCTGCGGCATCTGCGCTTCTTCGGCGACGCCGACGGGGTGCGCCTGCAGATGATGCGCCACCAGCAGATCCTGGCCCCGAAATTCGCATTGGCGCTGGAGATCCTCGACAAGCGCCTGGGCGATTCGAAGATCGCCTCGTGGACCGAGCCAAAAGGCGGCTACTTCATCAGCCTCGACGTACTACCCGGCACCGCGCGGCGCACCGTCGCCCTGGCCAAGGATGCCGGTATCGCGGTCACCGAGGCTGGCGCGTCGTTCCCGTACCGAAAAGACCCGGACGACACGAACATTCGAATCGCGCCGACCTTCCCGTCGCTCCCCGACTTGCGTAACGCGATCGACGGGCTGGCGACCTGCGCGCTGCTGGCGGCCACCGAGTCCATGGTCAAATCGCCGACCCCATGACGCCGAGCGTGAAAGTACGTTCACGTTCGCGCTCGAGCGTGAAGCCAGCTTCACGTTGGGCTGGGGCAGCCGTCCGTCGGACGGCGTCGGTAGCCTGCTGACTGTGGCTCTCTACCGCAAGTACCGACCGGCAACCTTCGCCGAGGTAGTGGGGCAAGAGCACGTCACCGAGCCGCTGTCGACCGCCCTGGCGGCGGGTCGCATCAACCACGCGTATCTGTTCTCCGGTCCCCGCGGCTGCGGAAAGACGTCGTCGGCGCGCATCCTGGCCCGCTCGTTGAACTGCGCGCAGGGGCCGACGCCCACCCCGTGCGGAGTCTGCGAATCCTGCGTCGCGCTGGCGCCCAACGGCCCCGGCAGCATCGACGTCGTCGAACTCGACGCGGCCAGCCACGGCGGCGTCGACGACACCCGCGAGCTGCGCGATCGCGCCTTCTATGCACCGGCCCAGTCGCGCTATCGGGTGTTCATCGTCGACGAAGCGCACATGGTGACCACCGCGGGATTCAACGCACTGCTCAAGATCGTCGAGGAGCCGCCCGAACACCTGATCTTCGTCTTTGCCACCACCGAGCCGGAAAAGGTACTGCCGACCATCCGGTCGCGCACCCATCACTATCCGTTCCGGCTCCTACCGCCCCGCACCATGCGGGCGCTGATCGAGCGGATCTGTCAGCAAGAGGGTGTCGTCATCGACGAGGCGGTGTATCCACTGGTGATCCGCGCCGGCGGCGGCTCGCCCCGCGACACGCTCTCGGTGCTCGACCAGTTGCGGGCCGGTGCCGACGACAACCGGATCGGCTATCAGCGCGCGCTGGGGCTGCTGGGCGCCACCGACGTCGCACTGATCGACGACGCCGTCGACGCGCTGGCGGCCGCCGACGCGGCGGCTTTGTTCGGGGCGGTGGAGTCGGTCATCGACGCCGGTCACGACCCACGTCGCTTCGCTACCGACCTGTTAGAGCGGTTCCGGGATCTCCTTGTGTTGCAAGCTGTTCCGGATGCCGCAGCGCGCGGGGTGGTGGACGCTCCAGAAGACGTGCTGGATCGGATGCGCGATCAGGCGAGCCGGATAGGTCCCGCGACGCTGACGCGATATGCCGAAGTGGTGCAGGCCGGGCTGGGTGAGATGCGCGGCGCGACGGCACCGCGGCTGCTGCTGGAGGTGATCTGCGCCCGGCTGCTGCTGCCGTCGGCCAGCGACACCGAGTCGGCACTGCTGCAGCGGCTCGAGCGCATCGAAACCCGGCTGGACATGTCCATCCCGTCGGAAACCCGACCGACCGCGCCGCCCAAGCCGGCCCCCCGCGCTGCTCAGCCGAAAGCACCGCCGCCGCAAGCGGACCCGGCCCCTGAACAACGGGCACCCGCAGCGGCCTCGGGTGTGCCCGCGGCGGCCGCGGGTGAGCCCGGCGCGGCCGCGGTGCGAACCTTGTGGCCCACGGTGCGCGACAAGGTCCGTCAACGCAGTCGCACCACCGAAGTGATGCTGGCCGGAGCCACCGTCCGCGCGGTCGAGGGCAACACATTGGTGTTGAGCCATGAGTCCGCGCCGCTGGCCAGGCGGCTCTGCGAGCAGCGCAACGCCGACGTCATCGCCGAGGCGCTCAAAGATGCACTGGGCGTGAACTGGCGGGTGCGCTGTGAACCCGGCGTGGCGGCGGCACCGGCCGAGGAGGGCGACGCCGGTCAGTCCACCGAAGAGGACAGCATGCTCGCCGAGGCCGGTCGCGATGACACGTCGGCGCCGCGCCGCGATCCCGAAGAGGCGGCCCTGGAGTTGTTGCAGAGCGAACTCGGCGCGCGCCGCATCGACAACAACTAGCTCCCAGTTACGGCTGCCACCACGGCCGCAGCGGCAGCCCCCCGTCGTTGCCGCGCGCGTCGGATTTGACTGCCAGCACGTGATGCAGCTGAATCTTGTTCTGCTCGAAGCCGACTCGCGAGGCCGCCATGTACAGCCCCCAGACTTTCGCGACCGGCAGACCGACTTCGGCGACCGCCTCGTCCCAGTGCGCCACCAGGTTGCGGCACCAGTCCCGCAAGGTCATCGCATAGTGATGGCGGAAATTCTCTTCGTGCAAGACCTCGAAACCGGTCTCTTGGATCTCGGTGGTGATCCGCCCCGAGCCGGTCAGCTCACCGTCGGGAAACACGTAGCGGTCGGTGAAGCCGCTGCCGCTGTACTTCGAGCGATTGTCGTGGCGGGTGATGCAGTGGTTGAGCAACAGCCCGCCGGTGCGCAGTTTCGTCTTGAGAAAGTCGAAGTACGCCGGGTAGTTCTTCACCCCGATGTGCTCGGTGAGGCCGATCGACGAGACCGCGTCGAACCCGCTTTCGCGGATGTCGCGGTAGTCGGAGTGCCGAACCTCGGCCAACTCGCCCAGTCCCTCTGACTCGATGGCCTGCTGCGCCCAGGCGGCCTGTTCAGCCGACAGCGTCGCCCCGATCGCGCGGACACCGTGGCGCGCGGCGTAGCGGACCATGCCGCCCCAGCCGCAGCCGACGTCGAGCAGCCGGTCGCCGGGCTGCAGGCGCAGCTTGTCGAAAATCAGCCGGTACTTGTTCTCCTGCGCTTCCTCGAGCGTGGCCTCGGGATCGGGATAGACCGCGCAGGTGTAGGTCATCGACGGCCCAAGGACCCACTCGTAGAAGGTGTTGGACACGTCGTAGTGGTGATGGATGGCCTCGGCGTCACGGGTTTTACTGTGCCGCAGGCCTTCTGCAATGCGGCGCCACCGCGGCAGCGCCTCCTGCGGCGGCGGCGCGGCCGGCAGCAGCCGGTCGAACCCGATCGAGCGGACGATGTTGGCCAGCATCAGCGGTGAGGGTCGCTTGAAGTCGAGTTTCTCGACCAGCGCTTTGAGCAGCTCGTACGGATCGCCGGGGTGTACGCCGTGGGCCTGCAGATCACCGGAAACGTACGCGCGTGCCAAGCCGAGCTCACCGGGCGCGGTGGCCAGGTAGGTCGTGCCGCGCGGGGTCAGCAGATCCAGGCCCAGCACGGCATCGTCGGGGCCGGCGCTGCTGCCGTCGTAGGCGGTGAACTTCAGCGAGTGTTTGCTGCCTTCGGTGAGGATCGCCAGGATCTCGGCCAAGCTCAGTTTGCCGTTTGCGGCGCGGGCTCGTGCCCCGGTCTCCTTGACCACCGTCATCGTCGTTGCACCGCCTTCGCGTAGAGGTCGAGCAGACGCCCGTCCGGGTCGTACATCTTCTTGACCGTTTTGTAGGCTTCCCCGCCGTAGAGTTCGTCGAACCCCTCACGGGTGTAATAGGACTCGGAGTACAGCGACTTGTGCCCGTCGAGTTCGGCGACCTTAGCCTCGATCAACCGGTTCGTCGCGCCCTCGGTGGCTCCGACCGGCACCGAGGACCAGAAGCCGGCGTTGACGTAGGTGTGTCCCGCGCGGATCGGGTACAGCGGCCAGCCGTCCTGGTCGCGCAGCCGCAGCGGGCACAGCCAGATCGGCGAGATCGGCACAGTGTCGAGGAACCACGTCAAGAATTCGTCGATGCGCTCGATCGGTACCTCGATGTCCTGCACCACGCGCTCACGCGGCGGGCGACCATTGCGCTTCTCGATCCGGTCGGCGATATCGAAGCGCTGGTCCAGGGCCACCAGCTTCCAGTAGAAGCTGCTGCGCCGGTAGCGCCGCGGCCACCACCGCCGCACCTGGGGGTTCTGCGCGCCGAACGAGCGTGAGCACCAGAACCAGTCGGTGTCCCAGCGCCAGAAGTAGTCGTGCATCGTCAACCGGTCTTCTTTGCTGCCGGCGTCGTGCTGGATCGAGCGGTAGTAGATGCTTTTCCCGGTGTAGTCGCTGACCGGGCCGGGGGTCGCGGTGCGCGCGCCGACACACAGGTAGCTCTCGTCGGCGCTGAACACCACTCCGTCGAGGTAGTCGACCGGTACGCCGTCCCATCCGCCGGTCTCGATGATGCGGTCCATCGCCGCCACCATGTCGGTCAGTGCATGAAATCGAAGGTGCCGCAGCGCGACGAAAGGCTTGACGGCTTCCAACTCGATCCGCAGCCGCGTCGAATAGCCGAGCGTGCCATACGAATTCGGGAATGCGCGATACAGATCGGGATGCTGTTGCGGCGAAACGGTGAGTAATTCGCCGACCCCGGTGAGAATGTCCATCTCGAGCACCGACTCGTGCGGGAGCCCGTTTCGGAACGACGCCGACTCGATGCCCAGCCCGGTGACCGCCCCACCGAGGGTGATCGTCTTCAGCTGCGGCACGACCAGCGGCGACAGACCGTACGGCAGGGTTGCAGCGACCAGGTCCTCATAGGTGCACATGCCGGCCACGTCGGCGGTACGGGACTCGGGGTCGACGGAAATGACGTTGGTCAGCCCCGAGGTGTCGAGCCCGGGCGCAGTCCGCTTACTGCGGGCGCGAAACAGATTCGACGTGGGCTTGGCAAGCCGGACGGACGCCGTCGCGGGAATGGAGCGATAGCTTCCCAATAACCGCTCGACACCCGCCCGATGTAAGTCGGCTTCGCGAACAGGCACCACAGTTACCCTAGTCCCCGACAGCGGCCAACGCACCGATAGAACAGCTTGCGACACGCAGTGTCAGCACATCCACAGCGAAGGAGTCTTGCCTGATGGGACAGGTCAGCGCAGCCAGCACGATCTTGATCAATGCGCAGCCCGAGGCGGTGCTGACCGCCGTCGCCGACTACCAGAACGTGCGCCCCAAGATCCTGTCCGAGCACTATCGCGACTACCAGGTACTGCAAGGCGGCCAGGGCCAGGGCACCGTTGCCAGCTGGAAGCTGCAAGCCACTAAATCCCGGGTTCGCGATGTGCAGGCCAGCGTCGATGTCGCCGGCCACGCCGTCATCGAGAAGGACGCCAACTCGACGATGGTCACCAACTGGACGGTGGCGCCGGCGGGCCCGGGTTCCAGCGTCACCGTGAAGACAACCTGGACCGGCGCGGGCGGGGTGAAAGGCTTCTTCGAGAAGACCTTCGCGCCATTGGGGCTGAAAAAGATCCAGGCCGAGGTGCTGGGCAACTTGAAGAAGGAACTCGAGAGCTGATTCGCGCGGCGATCTAGCTTCGGCTGGCTTGGCTGCCCAGGAACCCAGCGATGCCCTTGACCACGGCGTCGGCATACTTCTGCCTGCCGGCGGGCGTCTCCATCAGCGCCGAGTCGGCGGGATTTTTCATGTTGCCCAACTCGACGAGCACCGACGGGTATTGCGCCAGGTTCAGGCCGGCCAGGTCGGATCGTCCGTAAAGACCGTCTTGGCCGATGTAATTGGCCGGCGGAATTCCCGAGCCTTGCAACTGGTCGCGCATGATCCGGGCGAACTGCACTGACGGGCCGGCCTGGGCTTGGTTGAGCGGCGGCGCCGAGTAGTTGACGTGAAATCCCCGCCCGGTGGCCGGACCACCGTCGGCGTGGATGCTCACGATCGCATTCGGGTGCAGCGCGTTGGCCATTTCGGCACGCTGGTCGACGCAGGGTCCCAGCGCGTTGTCGTTACCCCGCGACAAGGCGGTGCGCGCGCCCAGCGCGTTGAGCGCGGCGCGGATCCGCAGCGTGGTGTCCCAGGTGAACGAGTGCTCTGGATACCCGTCGTTGCTCGATGTGCCGCTGGCCTGGCAGTCTTTGGTGCCGCCGCGGCCGGTGGGCACCTGACGGCCGATAGAGGCGTCGTTGGCTCCGTTGTGGCCGGGATCGAGGAACACGATCATCCCGGCGATGTTGGTCGGCACGGCGGTGGCTGGTGCCGGAGCAACCATAAATACGGCGGCGGTGATCGCGATCCCGACACGCAGGCAAACGACTGGTACGCGCACGGCGCCACGGTAGCCCCGCGCCGACTAGGCTTGATGTTTCGAACCGCCCGATCGACTTAGCTGAAACCGAGCCGAAACCAACTCGAGACCACGACGCAAGGGGACTGACATGCAACCCGGAGGCCAGCCCGACATGTCGGCGCTGCTCGCGCAGGCGCAGCAGATGCAACAACAACTGATTGCCGCCCAGCAGCGACTTGCCAATTCCGAGGTGCACGGCAAAGCCGGCGGCGAGTTGGTCGACGTCACCGTGAAGGGCAGCGGCGAGGTTGTGGCGATCAAGATCGATCCCCAGGTCGTCGACCCCGACGATATCGAAACCCTGCAGGACCTGATCGTCGGCGCGCTGGCCGACGCCTCCAAGCAGGTCACCACGATGGCGCAGGAGCAGCTCGGCCCGCTGGCCGGCGGAATGGGTAGCGCGCTGGGCATGCCGGAGTCCTGACTTGTATCGACATGTTTGAGGGACCTGTCCAGGACCTGATCGACGAGCTTGGCAAGCTGCCGGGGATCGGGCCGAAAAGCGCGCAGCGCATTGCATTCCATTTGCTGTCGGTCGAACCGACCGATATTGACCGGCTCACCGCAGTTCTGGGCAGGGTCCGCGACGGCGTGCGGTTTTGCGCGGTGTGCGGCAACGTCTCTGACGACGAACGGTGCCGCATCTGCGCGGATCCGCGTCGGGACGGCTCGCTGGTGTGTGTGGTCGAGGAGCCCAAAGATATTCAGGCGGTGGAGCGCACCCGTGAGTTCCGCGGCCGCTACCACGTGCTGGGTGGAGCCTTGGATCCGCTGTCCGGTGTCGGCCCCGAGCAGCTGCGGATCCGTGAGCTGCTGAACCGCATCGGCGAGCAGGTCGACGGGGTGGACATCAACGAGGTGATCATCGCCACCGACCCCAATACCGAGGGCGAGGCGACGGCCACCTACCTGGTGCGGATGTTGCGTGACATCCCCGGCCTGACCGTGACGCGGATCGCGTCCGGGTTGCCGATGGGTGGCGATCTGGAGTTCGCCGACGAGCTGACCCTCGGCCGGGCGCTGACCGGCCGGCGCGCCATGGCTTAGCCGCTGCACACTGGGCTCAGTCAGGTGCACCCACCAGCACGCCTTCGGTCGTGCCGTCGACCGATACCAACAAGCCGCGACCGGGCGGCAACTGCTGCGCACTGACCCGACCGAACACTTTCACCGCAGTCGGGTCGTTGTCCATGAACAGCGTCGGGGCCCGCGAGCCGATCATCTTCTGCAAGAACGGGTTCATCACCGACACGCCCGCCCAGTTGCCCGGCAGCCGGGAGGCGACGACATGCAAGCCGATATCGCGGCTGCGTTCGATCAAACCCCAGAGCGGCGTGGTCGCGGCGGGCTTACCGATTCCACCGTGCGGACGCAACTCCTGCTCGTCGTCGATCAGCACGAAATGGCGTGGGCCGTCCCAGCTGTGCCGGTTGAGCAGTTCGTCTTGGCTCAGACCCGACGGCGGCAGTCGCTGGATCAGGAGTTGCGCCAGCTCTTCGACCACCTCGTCGACGTCATCGGGTGTATACGCGTAGGCACGCACCTGCGGGCCGCGGATTTTGCCGATCAGCGAGGTCTTCGGGTCGATGATCGTGATCTGCGCCTGCTCAGGTCCGAACCGGCTGGTGATCGCCTGTCCCAACGTCGCCAAAGTCGCGGTTTTGCCGCATGATTGGCGCCCGACCACGAGGAAGTTGGACAGGGCCCGCATCGGCAGCGCCACCGGCTGCAAGGCGCTCTCACCGATCGCGAACGGAATGTTCAGCGGATCGGCTGCCTGGGCGCTGTCGGCATAGCGGGCGATAATCCGGTTCAGCGCAACACGTTCGGGCAGGCGGGCGAGGGCCTCGAGTCGCTGGATGCCGGGCAGTTCGGCGATGACGGCTCCCACGTCGCGCGTCGCCAACCGAGCGCCATCGGCGGCGGTGATCTCGGGCACCCCGACCAGTAGCTCGTATCCCTGTGTGGTCAGGCCGAACCCCGGCTTGTCCAGGGTGTTTCGCGCGGCCTTGCGGTGCTCGATGCCAGTACCCATCTGCGACTCGTCGGGATTGCTGAGCCGCAGTTGTATCCGGGCGTTCGACACGTTGAGCAACGCCTGCTTCTGCCCCACCAGCCATGCGTTGGCGCTCGTGATGACGTGCACGCCGTAGGACAGTCCCTGGCGGGCGATGGCGATCGCGCGGTCGCCGATGACGCTGTCCTTCTCATAGAGGTCGCCGAAGTTGTCGATCACCAAAAACACGTCGCCGAATCTGTCGCGGGGATCAGTGCGGTCACCGCCGGCCGCGCCGAAGCGGCGGTCGCGGAATTCCGCAATGTCGATCTGGTGGGTCTTGAACGACGCTTCCCGCGTTCGGATCATGGCCTCGACGGAGGCTACGGTGCGCGATACACCTTCGCTGTCGGTCAGACTGACCACCGACGCCACGTGCGGGATTCCGTCGGCCGGATACAGCGACGCGCCGATGCAGAAGAACGTCACCCGCTCCGGCCGGTACATCAACGCCGCAGCCGCCATCAACGTCATCAAGGTGGTCGACTTACCGCGTTGGGCGGTGGCGACCACCATGATGTTGTCCATCTCGGCGTCGATGGCGTGCACCCGCTGGGTGTGCTCGTCGGGCATGTCGACCATGCCGACTGGAAAGACCAGGCCGGGGTTTTGCCCGTAGTCCATCCGCCAGGGCCGGCCCCGCCAACGCGACACCAGCACGTCGACCGATTCGCTGATTTCCAGCGGCGGCAGCCAGATTTGATGCGGTGGACGCGCCGGATGAGCGGCCAGCGACTCTCGGATTACGTCAACCACTTTCTTCTTGCGGAAACCATCGGAATCGAAGAGAAATTCATCGGGCGGCTCGGGCTCATCAGCGCCCGCCAGCGCTGCGCTGTCGGCCTCATCGAGCGGCTGATACTCCCAGGTGAGGGTGCGGGGTTTGGAAAAGCCGACATTGACAGTGCTATTGGGTTCAGCTGGCATTTTCGGCAAGACGAACGGCGCCGAGACATAGAAGCATCGAAACTGCTCCAAGTCACGTGGCCCGACCTTGAGCAGTGCGTAACCGTTCTCCTTCGACGGCAGGTGCAGGGCCGCATCGCTCCCGATCACGTCGCGGGAGTCCTCCGCGGTTTCGGCGCGCAGCGCCACCCGAAACGCGATATTACTTTTGACCTTGCTCAACGAGGACAAGTCCAGCCGTTGGCCACCGAGCGTGAAGAACACATTGCAGCCGCGGCCCTCTTGTCCGATGTGGATGACCAGGTCGATCCACTGGGGATGGTGGACGAACAGCTCGAGGTATTCGTCGATGATCACCAACAGGATCGGTACCGGCTCCAAATCGCGTCCAGCCAGTAGCATCTCCTCATACTCGTTGGCGTCCCGAGCACCGGCATCCTTGAAAAGTCGGTAACGCCTGGCGATCTCGCCGTTGATAGCCTTGCGCATTCGCTCGGCAAGGTGCCGATCATCCTTGCCCAGGTTGGAGAGCGAACCGGCGACGTGGGGAAATCCCGCCAGGTCCTGGGCCGCGGATTCGAACTTCATGTCGACGAAGATCACGATGAACGCCTCCGGTGAATGCGTCAGCGCGATCCCGTTGCACAACGACAAGAAGTACTCCGACTTGCCCGATCCCGATGTGCCGATCACCACCGAGTGGAATCCGTAACCGCCGAAGTCTTTGGCGCGCAAAATGACATACTGCAGCTCGTTGCCGCGTTTCACCCCAACGGGCACCATCGCCCAGTTCGGATCGCCACGTCCGCGGCTCTCGGCCCAAAGACGATCGACATCGAGTTCGCGGGGATCGGTGATGCCCAGTGCGCGCAGTAGCTCACCGCCCTGGCTCTCAGCTTCGGACGATTCTCCAGGGCCGCCCGGTGACCACCGTGCCAGCGCCCGCGCGTAGCGGTCGGCGGTGCCTGCGGCGAGCGAGTCAGCGACGGCGTAGAACGCGTCGCGGTGCCGCAGCTGGCCGCCACGGAGCGTGAAGCGCTCGCTTTCGTCAGTAAATCCCACCCCCGTGCCGGGGCGGGTCGCCAACCGCAATAACGTGATTCCGGCCATGCCTTTCTGTCCGATGACGCTCTCCCACTGTTCCGGCATTCCGACGCCGTCGTCGATGATCAGCCAATGCGGACCCAACGCCTGCCCGCCGCCGGCCTCGAGGGGCGCCGCCATCGTCGTTGGACTTGCTCCGATCGGCGGGGACCACGGCCCGCGCCCTTTACGATGCAACTCCGCGTCGAGCGTCTCCTCGAGTTCGGTGGGTGTGGCGAACACCAGTCGTCGCATCCCGCACGCGTCGACCATGTCGTCATGCTGGTTGTGCGGCAACCAGACCAGCCAAGACCACAGCCGCGGGCGCCGGGTGACCAGCAGGACTTTCAGCTCGCGGGGGCTGTGATACACCGCCAGCGAACACACGATCGACCGTGCCACCGTATGCAGCTCGCCGGAATCGTCGCCGGTGAAACTGAAGCCGGGCCGCGAGAGCAAGCTCAGCACCTTGCCGATGCCGCGGATCTTGGACTGCTCCACAATGAAATCCCGTAGTGCGCCGCCGGTGACCGGCTCGAGCTCTTCACCGACCGGGATGTCGGGCCACTGCAACGACACCGCTGATTCACTGGTCTGCTGGACACCGATCCCGAGGCGGACATCGAGGAAGTCCGGATCGCTGGGCCGGCGCTCCCACATTCGCTGGCTGCCGATGACAGCGTCCAGGCGCCGGGGATCAGCATGGACGAACAGTTGGCTGCGCCGTTGGTGCTGCACGGCGTGCTGAACCTCGTCGCGGTCCTCATCAAGTTGATGCAGATAAGCGCGGCGCTGCTTTTCCTGCTCGCCCCAACTGATCCGGCGGCCTCGGGCGAAACGACCGGTGAACATCAGCGCGCCGAAGCCGAACAATCCCATCATCGGGAAGACGCCCGACTGCAGCGAGCGGGCGCCGGAGGCGTACATCACCACCAGCGTGCCGACGATTCCGACCAGCAACGCAGGAAAGGCAATCATCAACAGGATGTTGCGCGGTTCGCGCTGCGGTAGTGCCAAGGGCGAGGCGACCGCCACGCGGGTGGGCCGGACAATCGGCGGCAGCGTGCGTGGGCCGCTGACGAAACTGCGTTTCGACACGACTAACCTCCTGCCCTGCGATCGTCGGCTTCCGCGATCGGCGCCACAGCGCCGCCGCCGGCGATGGTGTCGCGCGCCACCAACGCGCTGTCGCGACTGATTGCCGGCCCGGCCGCGAAGGTGCGCACGATCGGCCACGGCGCCTGCACCGCAGCACGCGGATCCAAAGCCAGCGCGTGCAAAGTCGGTCGGTCCCATTGGATTCCATACCGCACACCTTGCGGCGACAGCCAGTACAGGCTTTCTCGGCTATCGGATGTGACCGCGCCGCTGGTGATCGCCACCAGATTCGCCGCCCCCCGCAACACCAACGTTTGGTCGGCTTCTACGGAATCGGGGCTACGGTCATCGCGCACCAACCGAACCAGGTGCGAGTCCGCGCCGAGCGGGACCGGTAGGCGTCGGCCGCTGACAACGGCGATCTCGGCCTGCGGGTCGCCGGCGTGCTTCTGCCACGCCAGGCAGGTGACCGGATCGGCGGTCGTGTCGACGAAAGTCAACTTGCCCGAAGGGTAGTAGTCGACGTCGAGCACGTCGACGGTCGGGATGTTGACCAGTTTGTCCGGTGCGATCAACCTGGGTGTGGCCGAGCCCTGCGAATCGGCGGTGCGCAGCAGATCCGCGACGAAACTGCTGATCTTCTGCACACCATTCGTCAGCAGCACATAGAAGCCGCTGATGGTGCCCGTGGCGTCACGCGTTTCCAGCACGCTGCCCACGGTCAGGTCCGATAACCACGTCGACGGGGCGCCGTCGTCCGGAATCGTGGGCACCACAAGTGGTTCGGTGGCCGGCAGGGCGTCGTACAAGGCATTGGAGATGCCTATCGGACGTGTCGCGGCGGGATCGAGTCCCAGGTTGAAGGTCACTGCTCGATCGCTGAGGTCGATGCGTGATCGGCGGCCGTCCCAGATCACGTACGTCGCATCGCGGTGGCCGGCCAGGATGGCCTGTGTCGGCCTCATCGGAACGGCCCGGTCCTCGTTGGAGAGCAGGCCCGCGATGGACGTCACGATCGGCGCTGTGCTGCTGCCGCGGGCGGGGGCGGTATCGCATATCGACCATGCCGATGTAGCGGTCAACCTGACATTGAGGTTGTCGGGTACGCCGGGGATACCGATCATCGGTCCGGTTGGGTACTTGGCGATCTCGCTGGCCTTGACCCAGGCCGGGGCAGCCGCGCTGCCGACCGCGAGGCGCGCAGAGGCAAGGTTGAGGGCGGGATAGAGGCGATCATCGACCTTGGCGTAGATCGCGCCGGTGCCGCGGTCACCGACAATTGCTGACTGTCCCACCAACCCGGCCGGTTTCATGAAGTGCAGCAACGCCATCCACCCGATTCCGAGGATGACGAACACCACCGACAACGCCAGCGCGGCCTGCTGTTTGCGGTCGTCGTGCTTCATCCGGACCGAATAGCGGGTGATCGCGGCGCGCAGCCGCCGGTTGTAGAACAGGTGCCCGGAATTCTGCTCGCGATTCGACAGGTTGAGCGGCACGGTCAATATCCCTTCGGCAGCCGGTGTGGATCTGCCTGCTGGACCAGCGCACCAAGGTTCGCCCCGTTTGGGGCGACGCCGTAGCGTCGAATCACGTAGTTGATTGAGGCGCAGATATTGGCGATCGGGTCATAGATGTTGGTCGACGTTCCCGGTTGGTGATACCGCGCGAACGTCGCCGGAATGGTCTGGGTGATACCGCGGGCATAGCCGAGTCGGTGGCCATCAGCCTGCACAGCTCCGGGTTGGGCCGCCGGCTCCGATGCGATTGCCGATGGCTGCCCGCCGGATTCGCGGGCGATCAACGTCTCGTACCCGCGGATCCAGTTGCGTCGAGCGGCGGGATCGACGATGCCCAGGTGATCGAGTGCGGCACCGATGCGCGCTCGGACATGGCCGCGCTGAAACCCGCGCTGGTAGCGCAGCGCGTCGAGAGAGAGGGCGACCGAAGGCGATCGTCGCGTCCTCGGAGTCGTCCGGTGCAGGTAGCCGAGTCGTCTGAGATGACGGGTGAGCATCCGGGCCTGGCGGTGGGAGCGATGAATGTGCCGCCGCTGCTGGCGAAGTCGGGCTGCCATGCGACGCAGGAATTCCCGCCGCCCCACCGGGGTGTCGCCGGCCGGCATCGGGTCGGCGTGCGCCGCGTCGAGAACGGCGCGGGTGTGGTGGCGGGCCTGGGCGTGGTGTGTTTTCGCGTGGGCCAGCACGGTGGCCAGTTCGGTGTCGGTGGCCGCGGCATGGCGCAGCCCTGCTGCCATTCGCCGCATTGCCGGGGCCGTGAATTCCGGTGTGCCGTGCGCCTGCGCTCGGCGCAGCAGTGCGCTCGGTGGGCGTGGCAGCGTGGCGTCAACCCGTCGGCCGGCGTAGAGCGCGTGCCCACGGGCTAACAGTTCAAGTGCCTGCCCAGTCAGCGGATCGAATGTCACCGAAGATTTCCGCTATAGCGCGCGTGGTTGTCGGCCTCGGCCTCTTCACGCAAGGCGGTGATCGCAAGGTTGAGTCGGTCGGCCAGTTCGCCGTGGCTATAGCCAGTCATCACGTCGGGGTGCAGGCTCAACTCGATCAACTTGCCGTCGGCGTTGGCGACGGCCTGGACATCGCCCAAGTCGACGCTGTAAGTGATCGTCTCCGCCTCGGTGACCAGGGCCTCCCATCGGTCGGCCGCCTCGCGCAAATCCCGTAGAACCGACGCGACGAGGCCGGTTTCATCCAGCTGCGCGCGACTCCCCCGCCCCGACATCGTGCAAGTATGTGATCGCCTGCGAGCAGCGTCAATTCACGCGTTGCGGCCTGGCGCGGACCGTCTGATGACGGGGGTTGTATTGAGCGCCTGATACCACGCGAAATGGTAATTGGCCGTCAACCGGTCGCCGCTGGCGATGCCCTCGGTGGCGGCCAGCAACAGGCAATTGAGCAGCAGGGCGTGGTCGACACGCGGATATTGGGCCAGCAGTTGGAGCCGCGCGGTGTCGAGGTGTTCCCGCAGTTCATCGATCTCGGGTTCCAGGATGCCTGTCCTGGCGGCGCCTGCCTTGGCCAACGTGTGGACCAGGGGCGGCAAGCCGTCCCGCCAATGGGTCGCCCCGCACAGCAGCCATCCCAGATCCTCGACGGGCGGCAGTCGACGGGGCTTCAACGAAGACACGGTGGGATCGAATTCGGTTGCCCAACCGAACGACCAACCCAAGTGGTCGCCGGGCGCATAGCTCGCCGAGACCGTGGTCAGGCCCAAAAGTTCTGCCGCGTTGCCGCTACGACGCTGTGGGGGAAGCAACCGCACGTCGGCCGGCACCGAGATGCCCGGTGGTATCCAGCCATGGGCGATGTCGGTGGCGACGAAGGTGGTGCGATTCTCAAGATCTCCGGCAGCCCAACGCAATCCGGGCTCCTGCCGGGCCATGAACTCCACCAGCCGCTGCAACCGGTCGTGATCGGATTCCGGTTCGATTTGGGGATCCCGCGGGGTTGGCGGATCGGTGGTCGCCGCCGGGAAACCCGCCGTCGGCTGCCGACTGGACCGATACGACTCGAAGGGTACGGCGGCATCGGTCGCCCCGCCCGGCGGTGGCCGATCTGCCAGCGGGGCGGTGATGGCGGGGAGTTGCTGGGTGTCGTCGTCGCTTGGCCCGTCGGTGGGCTCGGCCGCGACGGGCGGTAGGTACTGGGTGGGAAGGTCTTGCAGCTTGTTGGCGAGTTGGCGAAGCGCTGCCGCCACCCGCGCGGCGGCGACCCCGCGGGCAGTGTCGACGACGCGGGACTCTTCGGCTTGCCGGGCCGGCCCGGCGATTCCGGCTCGCCGGATGCTGCGGAGCTCCTCGTTGGCCGACCGGGAGATCCGTTCCAAGTCAGCCTTGAGATACCTTGCGACCGTGGCGTTTTCGGGGGTAATGGGCGAAAGCTCGGCAGGCCAGAGGCCCTCGGTCACCCATGGCGTGCAGTCAACCGCAGAGCCGAAAGCGGGGATCGCGAGGGATTCCCGGGCGGCTCTCCGAAGGCGCCGCCGGGCGCTGTTTCGACCGAAGATCGCCATTGGTAGTCAGGGGCGCGGTGCCCGCAGTGCGGGTCCGTTTCCCCATCCCCCTTTCAATCCGTGCGTGCGGTTTTCCCGCACACGGCTTACCGATGATCTTCTTGACATGGTTACGCAGCCTTCGGGTAGCGGATGGTGCCACGGAGTCGGTGCAGGCCGTGCCCGTTGAACCACACTTCAGTCCACTGATCGGCTTGCCCGGCACGTAGGTTGCGGCCCCGCTTCTTGACCATCAAGCAGAACAGCCGATGCACCACGTACCAGTCGGCCTGGCGGAACTTGTTGGCAGCATTGCCGGTGCGAAAGTAGTTGCCCCAACCCCGCAAGATCGGGTTCACATCCGCGATCACGTCACGGATATCGAGCCCGACCCGGTTGCGACCAGTACGGTCACGGACCTTTGCCCGCAACCGTTTCATGGCCGTTTGACTGGGCCAGCGGTGCAGGTAGTAGCGGATAACCCGCTGCTGTTCCCATAACCGCCCCGACATGCGCGCCCGGAAATGGCAGCCCAGAAAATCCAGGCCTTCAAGTCCGTTGCGCAGGTCGACCACCTTCGTTTTGTCCGGATGCAGCCGCAACCCCAACCCGGTCAGGATTTCTCCCACCGCGGCCAGGGCGTGCTCAGCTTGCACCGCACTGCGGCACAGCACCACACCATCATCGGCGTAGCGCACCAACTCCCCCACATTCCTGCAGGAGAGTTCGGTGTCAAGCACGTGCAGAAAAATGTTGGCCAACAACGGCGAGATCACCCCGCCCTGCGGGGTGCCCGCGACCGTCCGCTTAGACACCCCCTCAACCAGCACTCCTGCTTGCAGCCACAAGCGCAGCAGTTTGAGCACCCGCCGATCCGAGACCCGCCTACCCACCAACTCAAGCAGGCGTTCGTGGTCGATCTCGCCGAAAAAATTAGCGATATCAAACTCGACCACAAACCGGTAGCCCTCGATGAACCCAGTCCGCAAGCGTTCCATCGCCATCGTCGCCGACCGCTTCGGCCGAAACCCATACGAGCACGACAAGAAATCCGCCTCGAAAATCGGTTCCAGCACGATCTTGGCCGCCGCCTGGGCCACCCGGTCTCGCACCGTGGGAATCCCCAACGGCCGCTTACCACCGCGTGGTTTCGGGATCTCCACCCGACGCGCCGGCGCCGGACGATATGTCCCTGCGCGAAGGTCAAGGCGCAACTCACGCAACATGCGGTCCACGCCGTAATCCTCCACCGCGGCCAAGGTGATCCGATCCACCCCGGCCGCGCCTCGATTCGTCCGCACCCGCTCCCACGCCTCCCACAGGACGTCACCCCTGTAGATCCGGTCATACAGGGCGTGGAAACGCCGACCCTCAGACTGCTTGGCCGCAGCCCATAGCGCACGTTGCAGTTGTCGCACTTTCACCGGCGAGAAACTCAACGGCTCCTCAACGGCTACGGCAGACGATGGCCTGCCGGGGTTATTGGACCGGGCAGACCCGGTCATGCCCTCACGCTTACCCACTTCGCGCGCGTGATCAAAGTTGGGGCCCTTTCCTCCCGGCGCGTTATGTTGCACGCCGATCAGCGGTACTACGACCCCATCGGACTCCCGCTGCCCTCCAGAGGATTTCACCATCGGCTTATACCCCTGGTCTTTGCCCGACGCAGGCCAGGCAGACGGGTCTCTCCTGTTCCGAACCAGACTGTGTGCACGTGCCGCCTCCCGTACCCCGGAAGGACCCGGCGAGCTGACCCCGGACCAGGGCCCGCCGAACATGGCCTTCGCCGTGAAATGAGCGGCTCGGCTCCTCCGTTGTATCTGTGACGAGGCTGCAGAGTTCGCTTAACGCTACGGCCCGCGCACTTGCTCCCTCCGAAGAGGCTCTTGACGCCCCGCTTAGCCCGCCGCGTCTCCACGACGAACCGGGGCCTGCTACCCGGCGCTCCGATGCTTACCGGGACGGGACTTCCACCCGCTAGTCCAGTCCAACTTGCAGGACGCAACACCGGCCCAGCGTACCGTCGCGCCCGGGCTTTCGACCGGCCGTCTATACCGGCCCATGCCGGACGGTGAATTGTGGGCGTGGGGTGGCCGACGTAGCGTGGGGCTATGGCTGATTCTGCGTTGCAGCTGCAGCTGGACGAAGTACGCCTGTTGCTGGGCCGCGCGCGAGAGTTGTTCGGAGCCAACCCGATCGAGCCGCCTACCGATATTGCACCGCATCCCGACACGGGTGGGTTAGTCCAGCGGCGCGCGGTGACGCAGCCGATGCCCCACTAGCTTTTCGATCGCCGCGTCGAGGTCGCCGGCCGTGGGGACTTCGGCTGACGGGCTGTGGCCGGCCGCAACGATCTCGCCGCGTACTTGCAACGACGCCTTGAGGTGGGAAACGTCGGCGGCCAGCAAGATGGCTTTCGCCAGCGTTTCGGCGTCGGTGTCCATCGCCGCGGCGCTGAGCGCCAGGCTGTGCAGATAGCCGCCGCGGCAGGAGCGGACCAGGATGTGTCCGCTGGGGTGGACGGTGTCGAAGGCGGGAACGGCGTTGCTCATCGCGCATCGTCGGCGATGCTGCTTAGGTCTCGCGCGGCGTCGGCCTCGTGCTGTTCCCATAGGCTCGCCGCCGCGCGCAGCCTGCCGGCGATGTCGGCATGGTCATCGGCCTGCTGTTCATAGCACCGCCGCCGTTGGTCGAGCAGTTCGCGTCCGGCATCGCGCAGATTGCCAAAGACCGGACCCAGCGAGTCGAGGCTTTCCTGGATCGCCGCATGCGACGAGGGGACCGTTCGCAGATATTCCGCAACCTGTTCGTGGTGGTTCGCCGAGTCGCGCAGGTTCGCCGGCTCCACGTGGATTCGATCTGCCATCCGATGTCTCCTGGTGACGTGCCGGACCTGTGCCCGGCGGTGCTTCACTGTGCGGTGCCGGCCGGCCTGGTGGGCGCCGGGCTGCCGGTCGCGGGTGGTGTGGTAGCCGGCAGCGATGCCGGCGGGTGCTCCCAGCCGAGGAAGCTCGGGCCGTTGACGGTCGAGATGTGTTGGATCTGGCCGTTGAGCAGGGCTTTGCTGTTGCCGAGAGCAAGCGCGTGGCGGTTGGTGAACATGCCGATATCGCCTGGGGCCAACCGCGCCGCGTCGATTGGATCGACCACGGCGGTCCCCGGCGGCGGGATAGTGATGCCTTGCTGGCGAAATGCATCCGAGATGGGTGTCCCACCGGCGGCGGCCTGGATCGCGGCGGCAAGCTGTGGGCTGGCCGCCGTGACCGTCTCGCCGTTGGGCACCGTGACCGTCGTCGGGCCGGCTGCCGGCGCCGGCATCGATTCTGGCTGCGACGCGTCGCCCGGCTCGCTGTCATCAGGGGGCTCCCCGTGCTCGTCGGCTTCGGGGATCAGGTCGTCGTCCGGTCTGTCGTCGGGAGGCTGCGCTGAACGCTCAGTTCCTCCGTCGTGCACATCGGGCAGCGGTAATCCGCCCGGCATGCCCCAGCCGGGCATCGCTCCCCCGCCAAGGCCGGGGATGCTCGGCATCGCCGTGGGCATCGGCATCGACACCGCAGGGGTCGGCGCCGGCCCCGACGGCGGGACGAGGCCGGGATCGTCGGCAAAGAGCGAATCCAGCAAGGGGTCGATGTCGGCATCCGCCGTTTCCGCGCTGTCGTCTGGCGCGGCCGCGACGGTCCGTGGTGGCCGGCCGTCCCTGGGCTCGTCGGTACTGGCCCTCGACGCGTCGTAGAGCGACGTCCACGCCGCCATCAGCGCTGACTTCGACGTGTCGTCGAGGTTCGCGTTCGCCACCACCGCGCGAATGTCCCTGAGCTTGCCGACGAGGAACCGCTGGAAGTCACGGGCTCCGGAGGGTGTGTCCAGGTCGGTCCGGGTGCGCACGGCCGCCTGGATCTCCTGCTGCAGGTTATCCAGTCCGACCCGGCTCTCCACCGTCTTCAGGTGCGCGTTCATGATCGCGCTGACCACTTGCAAGTCGAGCTGAGCTGCGGTCGAGTTCTGGTGTGCCAGAAACGATTCAGCGGCCCTGATGGCATCGGCAGCGTCGCCGAGGTTTGGCTGCTGCAGCCCCTCCATGCGGCGACAGTATCCAGCTGCGTCTCCGCCGACAATTCACTTCGGCCGGCTGCATCCGGCTACGGCAGTGGGCGCCTGATCTGCACATTGCTGCCCAGCGGGCTGATTCGCACCGTGGCCCCCGCATGAGGTGCCTCGACGACGAGGTTGTTGCCGATGGCCATCTGCACATGCCCGGCGTGCGGGAAGACCAGATCACCCGGTCTCACCTGCCAGCGCGGTATCGCGATGCCCTCGTGTATCTGCTGATAAGTGGTGCGGCTCAAATGGATTCCGGCCTGGTTGTAGGACCATTGCGTCAATCCGGAACAATCGAACTGGTTGGGGCCAGTAGCACCCCAAACGTATGGTCGGCCCAGCCGCGACAACGCTGCCCGAACGGCGATTCCGGCCCGGCCGTTCGGCGACGAGAGCCGCAACAAGCCCCTCGCGCGCTGTCGTGTTGTTCGGTACCGCAGTGCCCGCAGCACCGCCAGGTGGCGTCGTGCCCGGGAGCGGGCGGACAACACGTGCATGCGTTGGGCGCGCAGACGCGCCACCCGTCGGCGCATCGCCTCACGTTGAGCCAGCGGGGCAGCCGCTGTGCCCGCGGAGTCAGCGCGGGCCTCGTCGACGATGCTCTTGGTCTGGCCGTGGGCAGTGGCGTGATCGCCGTGCGCCCGGGCGATAAGGGCGGCCACCGCCGCGTCGGTGCGGGCGGCCGAGCCCAGCGCCGCGCGACCGTTGTGCAGCGCGAACCGATAACCGTCGTTGAGCGCTGACGTCGGCTGCGGCAATCCGTCGCCCTGAGCAATGCCCAGCCTCGGCTGTGCGGGTTGACCGGCGCCGGCGAACAGTCGATGGGCGCGATTGAGCAGCTCCAGTTCGCTTCCACTCACGGCCTCCCCTAACCGTCGTTCGGGTCTGTCGTTGCAGACTGGAAGATCGTGTCGGCGAAGGCGCGGACCCGCGCCAGCGCGCCCGGAGGTATCACCCCCCGATTCCGGATTCCCCACATTTCTGCGCCGGTGACCCCGAGCAAAGTCGCGATAACCGGTTCCGGCAGCGACGAATGCGCGCAGGCCTGGTCGAAGCGGGCGCTCAAGCTTTTCGGCATGCGCTGCAGAAGTGCGCTGCGAGTGGCTTCCAAAGCTTGCAGATGCTGCATCAGTCGGTTGGCGGAAGCCCCGCCGGCGTTGACCGCCACCCGCCAGGAGTTGGCCGCTAACAGCTCCGCCTTCACGCACTGCCCGATCACAGAAAGAATATACGTCTCATATTCGTTTGATGTCACCGCCGGAAGACGCTCGATAACCGAGTTCAGCGCGTCGAGCTGTGCTTCCGCATATCCCTCGAGCACTTCGGTATCGCTGTGGCGGTCCACGACGATTGCGTCGGTCGGCCGAGCGGGCATCGCCTCGACCGGCTGCGTGGCGAGCAGCCGGCCCAGTTCAGCCTCCGAATCCTGCGCCACCACCAACCGGGAGTAGGTCCCCGGCGGCAGCCCCAGCCCATTTTCAACCTTTTGAACTGTGCTTTTGTGTGGTTTGCGGGCTCCGCGTTCCAGATAGCTCAGCCCCATGACGCTGACCCCGGTCTCGGCGGACAGGTCGGCCAGCGACCAGTCACGCGATTCACGCAGAGCCCGGATGACCGCGCCCGCCGATTCGCGGCTCACCCTCGGGCTCCGGCCATATCCGGATACTACACAGAGCATTGTATATCCCGAATATATTCGTTTCTATCGCGGTTCCTTGCGCAGCGCTTCAGCATGTGTATACGCTTCCGGCTACGTTTCAAGCGCGGAGGAGGCGCCTCGATGGGATACCCATGCTCGGTCAACCCCGATCTATGGTTCGGCTATGCCGATGACGACGGCGGCGACGGCGCGGCGAAGGCGCGCGCATACGAGCAGTCGGCCACCGAGGCGCGGCTGCAGTGCCTGCGCCGGTGCCCGGTGGCGCAGCAACGCCGTTGTGCTCGCTACGCCGTCCAGCACCGGGAGGAGTACGGCGTCTGGGCCGGCGTCAAGCTTCCGGGCGGGCAGTACCGCAAGCGCGAACAACTCGCCCGCGCCCACGACACACTGCGCCGCATCGCGGCCGGCGAGATCAGCTCTCGGCAGCTGCCCGAAAACGCTGCGCTTCTCGAGCGGCGTGAGTCTGACTCCGTTGCGGCAACTGCCACCGTGTTTCATCTGCCGACCTCGCTGGGTCCGCAGTCGGCCGCTTGACCGATCGCGTTTGAGCCAGCCGCAAAGCGGCAACAGTTCGGACGAGGTGATCGGCGACATCGGGCCGAACGCTGTGACCGCAGGGGCGCACTGATGAGCTTCGACTTGACACCGACGGCTGCACAGCACGACCTGGCGCAGCGCACCCACGAATTCGCCGAATCGGTGATCCGCCCCGTTGCACTCGACTACGACCAGCGCCAGGAATTTCCGTGGCCGGTGCTGGAGGAAGCGGCCCAGCAGGGTTTCTACAGCCCACTGTTCTACCGCGACCTCATCGGTGATCCGACCGGCCTGTCGTTGCCGATGTTCATGGAGGAGCTGTTCTGGGGTTGCGCCGGAATCGGTTTGGCGATCGTCATGCCGGCGTTGGCGCTATCGGCCATCGGCCAGGCCGCGTCGCCGGAGCAGATGTTGGAGTGGGCCCCCGAGTGCTTCGGAGAGCCCGGTGACCTCAAACTCGCGGCCCTGGCCATCTCCGAACCCGAGGGCGGCAGCGATGTGCGCAATCTGCGGACCACGGCCCGGCGCGACGGCAGCGACTGGATCATCGACGGCCACAAGATGTGGATCGGTAACGGCGGTATCGCCAATGTGCATGTGGTCAACGCGGTTGTCGACGAAGAACTCGGCCACCGCGGTCAAGCGCTGTTCGTAGTCCCGGGCGGCACACCCGGGCTGGAGTTGGTGCGCAAACTCGACAAGCTGGGGTGCCGCGCGTCGCACACCGCAGAACTACGCTTCGACGGAGTCCGCATCCCGGAAGCCAATCTGCTTGGCGGGCAAGACAAACTCGAGCACAAGCTCGCCAAGGCGCGCGAAGCCGCCGCCGGCGGCAAGCGTTCGAGCTCGGCGACATTGGGCACCTTCGAGCAGACCCGCCCGATGGTGGCTGCCCAGGCGATCGGAATTGCGCGTGCGGCGCTGGAATACGCCACCACCTACGCCACCCAGCGCGAGGCGTTCGGCGGGCCGATCATCGACAACCAGGGCATCGCGTTCCCGCTGGCCGAAATCGCCACCCAGATCGATGCCGCTCGACTGCTGACCTGGCGGGCCTCGTGGATGGCGGCCAACGGGATCGCGTTCAACCGCGGCGAAGGCTCGATGTCGAAGATGGCGGCCAGCGAAACCGCCGTTCGAGCTACCGAACGGGCCATTCAGACGATGGGTGGCTGGGGATACATCACCGACCACCCGGTGGAAAAGTGGTACCGAGATGCCAAGCTGTACACCATCTTTGAGGGCACCAGTGAAATCCAGCGGATCGTCATCTCGCAGGCATTGGGCGCATCGGAAGGAGCGCTGCCGCTGCATTTCGAGATCGAGCCGTCCGGCGGTCCGCTGAACCGCATGTTCGGCCGCGGCACTCCGCTGCGCTCACGTGCGGCCAGCGCCGCACTATCAGTGCAGGACCGAATCCCCGAACCAGTGAAGCGCATCGCGATGAAAGCGCTCCGGCCGCCGCGCTAGCGAGCGCCGGTCAGCATTCCCACACCGTGCACAATTGCGGATTCATCGCGGCGAACACACCCTCGTCGCTGGTATCCGTCCAAGCCACGCTCGGTGTGCCGGTCGACCACACCGTCAACTCGGTCACCGAACTGCCGACACTGGTCAGATACACATGCGCGCTGGTCTGCTGTGCCGGGACGTCGACGGTAGCCGCTATCTGACTGCAACCGCCGCGTTGGCTGCTCGGGCAGTGCGAACGCGGAGTTGTCACCGTCACCTGTGCACCCGGCGCGGTCGAATCGCAGTTGTCCAACGTGTTTCGCAACGAATTGAACAACGCATCAGCGGTTTGCCCCATTCGCCAGGTGTCGCCGGGGTAGTGAACGATCTGCTGCTGCAACGACCATGTGCTTTGGCCCCGGTCCACGCCGGCGCGTCCGGCATCGATACCAGTGGCATCCACCAATCGGTGTTCGGGCGCATCGACCCGGCACAGCTGCTCGATCCGAAAGGCATTGTCGGTCGGTGGTTCTGCGATATCCGGCAAGTTTGGCCAGTGCTGGGTGTCGTCCAGCGGCAGCCGGGCGGTGCTGATCCACGCTGCAGCGGGCACTGCGGTCGCCGCTGCACTCACCGCCGACTCGGCGACCGCACCGACGATCAGGCACAGCGTCAGAGCTGCGGCGCACCGAAAGCTCTTCGGCCCCACCTCAATAGCCCTGAGGATCTGCGTCAGGGTTGGCCTGCGGCACCAGCGCAGCCAGATTCATCCCGTCCCTTTCGACGCCGTAGCGCCCCATGACGTAGTTCATCGACGCGGCGATATTGGCGACAGGATCATAGATATTGTTCGACGTTCCCGGCTGATGGTATTGCGCGAACGTGGCGGGGATACATTGCGCCAGGCCTCGCGAGCAGCCGTTCCCGTAGCCGTCGGAGACACCATGGGTTGAATTCGGCGGTTTTGAGTTGATATCCCAGTCGTTGACCGCGTTCGGGTCATAGCTCGACTCGCGGAGGGTCATGGTCGTATACCCGTCCATCCAGCGCTGTCGCGCAGCGAGATCGGTGATGCCGAGCTTGTCGAGCGCCTCGTCGATGTAGCCGCGGGTGGCCTCGGCCCCGCCCGCGGCGTTGCCCTGGTCGTAGTCCACGTGACCCACCGGAATCGGCGCCGGGTGATTAGCGGGCGAGGCAGGCACCGACAGCGGCGGTGGCGGGGTATCGGCGTGCTTGCCGTCGATCTCATGCGCGGCGTTGTCCAGACCGCCGCCCAACTGCTCGTCGGCATGCTCATACTGTTCGGCCGCCGACCGCAACTTCTCCGCCAGTTGAGAAAAGTCGCTGCTCACCTGTTTACATGCCTCGTCGATCGCCGTCCCTGCCTGTTGGCACACAGCGCCGCTTTGAAAGCCGCGCATAGCGCCGACCAGCTCGCTCAGCGCGGGACCCAAACCCATTCCGGACAGGTCGCCGCCGACGTTCGCCAGCACAGATCCGGTTGATCTGAGAACCGCTGGATCGACACGCAAGCTCTGCGCCATTCGAGAAATCCTATGGCATCTCAACGCCCTGTTCCGACACCAAAGGACAATCCCTCACCTGCACACCGCGGGGCCGTGTTCATCCGCGGGTAGTGTCGAGGTATCGGCCCGTATCGCCAACGCACGAACGTTGAACGATGAGTAATCTCGATCCCGCACCCGTTGAAGTCGCCTGTGCCGCTACACAAGTCGCTGGTGTGGAGGTGCTGCACCCGCGCGAGGTGCCGTTGGGCGGGCCGCGAGCCATCGGGGTCCGGCGCACGATCCCGCAGCGGCAGCGCTCGCTGATCGGCGCCTGGTGCTTCGCTGACCACTACGGACCGCACGATCTGCGCCACTCGTCCGGTATGGATGTGCCGCCGCACCCGCATACCGGTCTGCAAACCGTCAGTTGGTTGTTCAGCGGCGAAATCGAACACCGCGACAGCGCCGGCATGCTGGCACGGGTGCGGCCGGGCGAACTGAACCTGATGACGGCCGGCGCGGGCATCTGCCACTCCGAGGTCTCGGTCGACGCCGATACGGCTCCGATTCTGCATGGTGCGCAACTGTGGGTGGCCCTGCCCGACTCCGATCGCGACACCGCCCGCGATTTCGTCCACTATGTTCCCGAAGCCGTCGCACTGCCCGGCGGCACCGCGCGGGTTTTTCTCGGCGCACTGGCGGGAAGCCGCTCACCGGTGCACACGTTCACCCCGCTACTGGGCGCCCAGATCGACCTCGACGCCGGCGCCGCGGTGTTGCTCGACGTCGACTCGGCCTTCGAGCACGGCGTGCTGTGCGACCACGGCGTTCTCCACCTGGCTGGGATCGCGCTGAACGTCGCCGATCTGGGCTATCAAGGCCCGGCTCGCTCGTCGCTGCAGCTGCGCAACGCCGGTGACCGACCGGCCCGCGCGCTGGTGTTGGGCGGCACGCCGTTCACCGAGCAACTGGTGATGTGGTGGAACTTCGTCGGTCGCAGCCACCAGGAAATCGTCGAGTATCGCCGGCTGTGGGAAGCAGGCGATCAGCGTTTCGGCGCCGTCGGGGGCTACCAGGGATCTCCCGCACGCCTGCCCGCGCCTCCGCTTCCGAACGCCACGCTCCGGCCGCGCCCGCTGCCGGACAGAAAGGAGCACCATGACCACTGATAAGACCGGCGCCCAAACCACGGTCAGCGCCGCAGACGGCAAGTACAGCATCGCCGTCGACGGCCAGACCGTCGGGCATACCGCCGTCGCCGACCGGGACAACCAGCGCGTTTTCTACCACACCGAAATCGACGACGAGTTCGGCGGCCGCGGCCTGGCGACCATCCTGGTGCGTGAAGCGCTCGAAGCCACGCGCGCCGACGGCAAACACGTCGTCCCGGTGTGCGACATGGTGGCCGGCGTGCTCAAAAAGCATTCCGAATTCGCCGACATCGCCGACCCGGTCACGCCCGAAATCGTGCGGTGGGCGGAGACTCTCCCGACGGGCTAACCGGCTCGTCGAGCGAAAAAACCGGAACCAGCGTTGTCTGCGCCGCCTTAGGATTACCGGGTGCCTGCACGCCGTCACGGGGTGAGACTATGTTGCTCTACCGGCGGCCGGTCTGACCAGGCCAGCAGGCGAAAGGGGCAGTCGATGGTGCGGCGTATCGCCGTAGTAGTGGCGGCGTTGGCACTAGGGCTGCTGACGGCGCCGCCGGCCGTGGCGATCGCACCTCCGGCAATCGATCCGGGCGCCATGCCGCCGGACGAGACCGGGCCGGACCTGCCGATGGAACAGCGCCGAATCTGCTCGGCGCCGACGTCATTCCCGGATGCGAAATTCGCCGACGCGCCGTGGGCCAACGACTACCTGCACGTCGCCGAGGCGCAGAAATTCGCCACCGGCGCCGGGGTGACGGTCGCGGTGATCGACACCGGGGTCAACGCCTCACCGCGAGTGCCCGCCGAGCCCGGTGGAGATTTCGTCGACGCCGGCGGCAACGGGCTGTCCGACTGCGACTCCCACGGGACATTGACCGCCTCGATCGTGGCCGGACGACCGGCCCCCACCGACGGTTTCGTCGGCGTGGCACCCGAGGCGCGGCTCATCTCGCTGCGACAGACGTCAGAAGCTTTCCAGCCCAAGGGCGCCCAGGTCGACCCCAACGATCCCAACACCACCCGGACGGCCGGATCGATCCGCAGCCTGGCCCGCGCGGTGGTGCATGCCGCCAATCTCGGCGCCAACGTCATCAACGTCAGCGAGGCCGCCTGCGTCAAGGTGACCCGGCCGATCGATGAGTCGATGCTGGGTGCGGCCGTGAACTATGCGGTCAACGTCAAAAACGCGGTGATCGTCGTCGCCGCGGGCAACACCGGCCAGGACTGCACCCAGAACCCGCCGCCGGACCCGTCGGTGCCCAATGATCCGCGTGGCTGGAAGCAGGTCCAGACCATCGTCACGCCGGCGTGGTATGACCCGTTGGTCTTGACGGTCGGCAGCATCGGTGAGACCGGGATACCGAGCAACTTTTCGATGCACGGGCCATGGCTGGGCGCGGCGGCGCCGGGGGAGAATATCGTCGCGCTCGGCTATGACGGCGCGCCGGTCAATGCGCTGCAAGGCCAAGACGGCCCGATCCCGATCACCGGCACGTCGTTTTCCGCGGCGTACGTCTCCGGGGTGGCGGCGCTGTTGCGGCAGCGGTTTCCCGACCTGACGCCGGCGCAGATCATCAACCGGATCACCGCCACCGCACGACACCCCGGCGGCGGAGCCGACGACACGGTGGGCGCGGGTGTCATCGATCCCGTCGCCGCGCTGACCTGGGATGTTCCGGTCGGCGCTAAGAAGGCTCCGTACAACGTGAAGCAACTGCCGCCGCCGGTGTACATCCCGCCGCCGGACCGTGGCCCGATCACCATCGTGGTCGTGGGGGCAGCGGCCCTGGCGTTGATCATGGGGCTCGGTGCGCTGACCCGACGAGCGTTGAGGCGCCGATGAGCAGCGCAGTGTCTTTGCGATTCACCAGCGGCCATGCACTGGTAGCAGCGGCGCTGGCGCCGGCATGCATTGCGGCATTCATGAGCCTGGGCTACCTGTGGGCCGGAATAACGCTGGCGGTGCTGGTGGTGCTGGCGTCGGTGGTCACCATCCGCGGCAGGCGCATAACCGGCTGGGTAGCGGCGCTGAACTCGTGGCGGCGCCGGCACCGCAGCGCTCCCGATCCGCCCTCGGAGCCCGCCGTGGGCGCCACGGTGATGCCCGGAGATCACGTGGCGGTGCGGTGGCAGGGCGACCATTTGGTTTCGGTCATCGAGCTGATCCCGCGGCCATTCACGCCCACGGTCATCCTCAACGGGGAGGCCCAAACCGACGACGTGGTGGACACCGAATTGGTGGAACAGTTGGTGGCGGCGCACTGCCCCGATTTGGATGCCGACGTCGTCTCAGCGGGATATCGAGTGGGTAAGACGGCTCCGGCCAACGTGGTGGGCCTCTACCAACAGGTGATCGGCCCCTATCCGGCTCCGGCAAACCGCCGGACGTGGATTGTGCTGCGTGCCGACCCTGAGACGACTCGCAGATCCGCGCAGCGCCGGGCAACCGGTCTGGCAGGCCTGGCGCGGTATCTGGTGGCATCGACAACGCGAATCGCCGATCAACTGGCCAGCCATGGCATCGATGCCCGGTGCGCACGCAGCTTCGACAGTTTCGATCAGGCCACCGAGATCAGCTTCGAACGCGAGACGTGGTCGGCGATCAAAGGGCGCAGCGCGTTCACCGCGGCTTACACCGCTCCCGGCGGTCCCGACGTGTGGTGGTCGGCACGCGCCGACCACACCATCACCCGGGTCCGGTTGATTCCCGGCATGGCGCCGCAGTCGACCGTTTTGTTGACCACGTTGGCCAATCCCAAGACACCGCGCGGATTTTCGTGTCTGTTCGGTGGACAACGCGCCGCAATCCAGGGTCAGACGCCGGTCAGCGACAAGCACTACCAATTGCCGATCGGGTCGGCGGGTGTTCTGGTCGGCGAGACGACTGAGCGTTACCCCGTTTACATGCCGTTCGACGACATCGACGTGAGCATCAACCTGGGCGATGCGCGACTGTTCACCCAATTCGTGGTGCGCTCGGCGGCGGCCGGGGCGGTCGTCACGCTCGAACCGCGGTTTCGGGAGTTCGCCGGCTACGTCAACGCACGCATCGGCTCGGTGAACAAGGTGGCGTGGCCGAACGCGACGACCTACCTTGGCCCGCAGCGGGGTTTGAGCAGGATCATTCTTCGGCACAACTTCATCGGCACACCGCGCCACCGTCAATTGCCGATCCGGTTGATTCACCCGCGCGAGGAAAGTCGCTTCCAGACGGCGCTGGAGAACTAGCTACCGGGCTTGCGGGGCGGCGCATTCCGAGGAGGAAGTATGGGAGAAGAACTCAGAGTCGATACGAATGACCTGCGGGGCAAGGCGAACGACATCAACGGGATCGAGTGGGCCAACCCATCAGGTCAGCCGCCGATCACGCCGCCATCCACGCTGAAAACCTCCCTGGACGCGACCGCCAATCTCGTGCGCAGCGCACAGTCTTTGTGGGAGTACCAGAACTGGGGTGTCACCGAAGGGAAGCGGCTGGCGGAGTCGCTCTATCACGTGGCGAAGGCCTACGACGAAACGGATTTGCGGGCTACCAGCGAGATCAACGCGGGCAAGCCGATATCAAGCGGCGCGGTCAAGCCCGACGACTGCTCGATCCCGGCGCCGCCACATCCCACCGCACCGGGGATGCCGACCAAAGCGGGTCACGCCCACGGTGACCCGGAAGAAATAGAGAACGAGTTGGCAAACGGCGATCAGGGAGCCGCGCTTCGCGCGGTGGCCGGCCATTGGCGCACTATCGCGAGCAATCTCCAGACAGCAGCCCAGCATTTCCACGTCAAGATCCGCGACTGGGAGGGCGCCGCCGCCGAGGAGGCATATGGACGTTTCAACGAATTCGGCGGGTGGTTAAGTGGCCTCGCCGGTTCCTGGCAGGAACTCGCCGCTGAAGCCGACAAGATCGCCGACGCCCACACCACAGCACGTGCGGCGCACACCCCGATAGCCGAGCAGTGGAAGCAGCTCAAAAAGCAAATGGAGTCGTCGGAGACGACCGACGAGCAGAAGGGTGAAATCGCCAAGCAGCTGCTCAAGCTGTACGCGGCGTCCGAACACGTACGTGGGCAGTACGAGTCGGCCGCCACCATCGATAAGGTCTCACCGCCCGAACCTCGCGACGGGGCCCTTCCAGCCACACCCGTCTACACGAACGGCGACCCACGCCGGCGGGCGGTACCGGCCGGAGACGACGAGGCACAACAGCCCGGCACGGGCGGCGCTGGCCCCGGGGGCGGCGGCGGCACGCCCGGCGGTGGCGCACCGGGTGGTGCACCGTCGCCGATGGGTCAGCCGGTCACCCCGCAGCAACCGGCAGCCGCACGAACCGGAGGTACGCCCGGCGGTATGCCCGGCGGCGGCCAAGGTGGCGGCCAAGGTGGCGGGAAACCCGGCGGCATGCCGGGCGGCCTGCCCGGGGGGATGCCAGGCGGTATGCCGGCCGCGGCGAAGGCCACGCCGCACCTGCCCAAGGGGCCCGCAGTCAAACCCGCTGCACATGGCGGCGGCGGGGCAGGCGGTGGTGGCGGCGCACCACGCTCGCCGCTGCAGCCGGCGGTAGGCGCCAACGCAGTCGCGCCGGCGAATGCCGCCGAAGCGGGGCCGGGAGCGCAAGCAGGCCAAGGCATGCCTGGCGGCGCCATGGGGGGCGGCATGGGGGGTATGCCGATGGGGGGTCACGGTCAGGGCCAAGGTAAGGAACGACGCCGGGCGCCGGGGCTTTCTCCCGACGAGGAGCTCTACAAGGAGGATCGGTCCTGGACCGAGGGGGTCATCGGTGCCCGTCGTCGCAAAGACGTGCCGGATGCCAAAGAGGGCAAGGAGTCGAAATGACCTCGGACATGCACCCGCACGTGGCAGCGGTATTGAAGCAGGCGCAGCGACTACAGTCCGCGCTGGACGAGCAGCTGCACAAGATGGAGACCGAAAAGTTCACGGCCACAGACGAATCCGAGACCGTCGAAGTGACTCTCAACGGACATCATTGGCTCACCGATGTGTTCATCAAGGCCGGGTCGCTGCGGTTGGGATCGAAAACAGTCGAGCAGCGGGTCAACGAAGCGCTGCAAAACGCGACCACGCAAGCCGTCGCGTCGATCGAAGCTGATCGGGAGCGTCTTGATGCGGTACTGGTCGACATCACCGATGAGCTGAGCGACACGTCCGAAAACTGACCGGCGAGGCCGCCTCTGGTGCGCTTAGGGCGCGGCGGATCCGGCCAGCGCCTCGGCCATCAGGATGCTCAGCTGTTGCCAGTACAGCCAGTCGGCGACCGCCGAGCGCTGCTCGACTGCGTGCACGGCGGTGTGAGCGTGATACAGCGCCAGCTCCTGGGCATGGGCGGCGTAGGTGACGAACGCCTGCAAATGGTGCGCCCCACGATCGGGATCGCTGCTCATGAGGTGCTTCATCACTTCGAACCACAGCGTGCCGCGCTGGTCGGCCGGCGGATTGGTGTCCACCGGGGCCGGCGGCAACATGTCGATCAATCCCAGGTCGCTGACCCCGGCCAGTTGCGCCGCCTGCCCGGGCGCCACCACCTCTAACCTCGACCGGCCGGTCATCTTGCCGCTGGCAGGGATGTCTTCGTCACGCAGCACCTCCCGGTAGACGCCGGGATCGAACTCGCGGAATTGCGCCTCGGTGGCGATCACCGCCCGCATCGTGGTGTCGTGGGCGGCCGCCCAGCCCTGGATGGCCAGCATCGGGTAGGTGGCCCAGCGGGCCCGCTCGGCGGCCGGGACGGTGGCATCGACCGAGACCAGCTGAACACCGTCGGGCAGCGCCACCGGCTCGGGGATGTAGCCCATTCCGTAGCTGTTGGCGACGACGATCTGGCCGTCGTTGGTGACAGCGGTGATCCAGAAGAACTGGAAATCGCCTTTGTTGAGCAAATCGGGGGCGTTGAGTGCTGCACCGAGGCGGCGGGCTGCCCGTAAAGCGTCGCCGCCACCACGGCGGTTCATGGCATCAGCGACTGCGTCCTTTTGCGCCCGCGCCGACGACACCGGGATCGGCGCTGGCGCGGCGTCGGCGTGTGACGAGGTCATCGATCCACCGATACCGCCCTGGGAGGAACCGCCGGTGGCGGAGGCCGGATGTACACCGGGGCCGCCCGGCGTGCCGGGTGCGCCCGGGGTGCCGCCACCTGGTGACACCGGTGCTGCCGGCGGCGGAGTCGCCGGCGGCAGTAATGGCATGGGCGCCGAGCCGCTGCCCCCTGAACCCGACGACATTGAGGGCATGCTGACTCCCCCGCCGCCACCACCGGCGAAGCCGCCACCGCCGCTGCTGTCGATGGCGTGGCCGCGTGGAGCCGACACCGCGCCCCCGGTGTGCTCGACCGGTGCCGACGGTGCCACGGATGGCGCACCGGCAGCGGCAGCGGCCGACGCCGCGGCGGCAGCTGTAGACGCCGCGCCAGCGGAGGCGGGCAACACCGCCGGCGATGCGGATCCTGCTGCCGCAGCCGCCGCGATGCCTGCGTCGGGATTGCCCGCCGCCGGTTGAGTCGGCTGGCCGCCCGAACCCGCCTGCGACGGTGAGGTATCGCCCATGCCCTGCGGCGTAGCAGCTGGCGTCGTGGGCGCCGCACTTTGCCCGCCTCCAGAACCAGACGACCCCATCCACTGCGAACCACCGGTCGGGCTGGAGGACGTGCCGCCGGCGCTCGGAGCGGACGGGATCGAGGGTCGCGGCGCAGATGCTGCGGCCGAGATGCCGGGCCCTGCTGGGCCGGGCGCGCCGGGATTGGGCCCGGCACCGCCTGCGGGGAGATTGGAGGGAGCGCTTGTATTTCCCGCCGGCTGCACAGGCGCAACTCCAGGCGGTGGACCAGCAAAGGCGCCGCTAGCGGGCCCGCTTGTATGCACTGCGGCTTGCACGGGTGTCGCGCCTGGTGGCGGGCCCGCTAAGGCGCTGGTAGCCGGTCCGCCTGTATTCGCAGCAGGTTCCATAGGTGCGTCATCCGCCAGCGCCTCGCCGTCTGGTCTGCCGACGTCAGAAATTTTGGGCGGCGTTTCCGGCATCTCCAACGAGAGGCCCAGTTTGGAACCTGCACTGGACACCGTTTCCGAATTCTCATTCCAGGCCGCGGTAATCTCGTTTTCGATCTTTGTGTCACGATCCTGGTCGTTATCGGCAAGGCGGCCGATCGCGTCTTGATGATGATGCACAGTCTGGACGATCTGGTCTTTGGCATCGCGCACCGCGTGGTACGCATCCTGATACCACTTCGCGGCGGCGTCAATTTTACTCCGCATATCCTGCATCAAGTTAAGTCGCCGCTGCAAAACATTGTCGGCCGCACTTGCTGCGCCACCCGACCAAACACCATCATGAAAAATCATGTGATGCTCACGCGCCCAATTCTCGATCACCTGACCAAGCTGGGAACTGGCACGGGAGAATTCATCGCCGCGAGCCTGCAGCTGATCTTCGTCAGCCTCTGGCCACAACCCATCAGTCATCTGCGTAGCGTAATCGCCCGACGGCGGAGCAATCGTCATTATCTAGCCTCCAACCGCCAAGCAGGCTTGGTTGATTATCTCCTTCGTGAAATTAGCTGCAGCGGACAAATAGCTATCAGACGGGCCGTACGTCGATAGCGCTTTGACATACGCGCGGATATACGCTGCGCTCAGAAATGCAAAGTCTTGGACTATCGGATTGCCGGTGCGTTGGCCTTCTTGTTGAATATTGTTGGCGAAGGTCGACATCACCGGCTTCACCGCGTCGATCACAGCACGTTGCTCGGGCGTCCACTGGGTCGCAGGGATCCGGGAATCAAGTTCTGTCCAAGGCTGGATATCTGTACCGTATTGCTTCGCCAATGACGTCCAGTCGTTGCAGATGGGATCGCGTGCCATGAGGAACTTTTGCGGCTGAGCCGGATCATCGATCGCAGCGGGATGCGACGGCATTGGCGCCTCTGGGACCGATGGCCCCCACGTACTTGCCGACCCTTGTGAAATGGCGGTACAGACTGCGTACATCGCTGATGATGCCTGCAGAGCCACCAGCGCTAATTGATTGTCCGAAGCAGTATAGGTAGGGATCCTGTCAGCATAGGCTCGCGCGTAAGCGATGAACTGTTCGTAGATCTCGCGAACCACCCGGTGCGGCGTCTGTTTGGCCAAAGCCACGAACTGGTCTGCGGTATTGCGCATCGTGGATCCCATGGCATCGTATTGGACGCGCTGCTCTGGGCTCCAGTCCGTCGCCGGTATTGACGGATCGCGGTCATTCCAACCATTTTCTCCCTGATTGGCAAAACCGTAATTGATGGGTACGAATTTGTCGCAGGTCGGTTCATCGGTAATAACGGCGACTGGGCCGGTATCGTTCGCGCTGGCGATCCCCGCTGCCGGGCGCGAATTGCCTCCATTAGCCGGTCCTTCGTCTGAACCGTGGCGGGTGAAAGCCAACGTCACCGCCACAGCGACTGCGATGACTGCGACGAGAGTGACTACGCCCAACGCCCACTTCAGGGCGTTGCTCTTCTTTGGCGGGCCAGGCGGCGGCCAACCTGGATACTGGCCGGGCGGCGGCCCATATGGCGGGCCCTGTGCGGGCTGCCCGGATGCTTGCCAGGGCGGCTGGCCAGATCCGGGCGGTGGGGATTGCCACGGGCCCTGCGGCGGCACACTCAATACACATACCTCCGGGTCACGTCTGTTCACGGTTCACGATTCAGGCCGCCAAGCTGAGCGCCTGACGCTACTCTGCGCACCGTCGCCTACAAGGTTAGGCGACAAACCGAGCGGTCTGGCGCACCAAAAACTATTACGTGCGCACGTCACGAACTCCGGCAAGCGCCGTCTACGGTCGGGCGGATGTACTAACGCTGCCTGGTGCAGCGGCTATGCAGCACAGCCGCGCCCGCCTCCAGCATCAGGCGTAGCACTTGAGCAGATCCCGGCTGGAAATCATGTTGTGCTCACGCGCCCAATTCTCGATCGCTTTCGCGAGTCGCGAACCGGCCCGTGAGAAAACATTCGCAGCGTGCTTGCAGTTAGCCCTCATCGACCTCCGGCCAGAGTCAATCAATCATCTGCACAGCGCAATCGCCGGACGGTGGAGCAACCGCCATTATCTAACCTCCAACCGCCAAGCAGGCCTGGTTAACCAATTCCTTTGTCACATTCGCTGTAGCTGACAAGTAGCTATTGGAAGGAACATAGGTCGACAGTCCTTGAACGTAAGCACGCATGTACACGGCGCTCAGAAATGCGAAGTCTTGCACGATCGAGTTGCTGCTGCGTCGACCAAGCCGTTCGATGTTGTCGGCTGTTCATGGCC
>NZ_JCALCK010000018.1:0-31566 GCF_059812285.1 Mycobacterium sp. NGS62
GCCCCCTTCCCAGTGGCCGATCTGTATCCGGTCTTCGACCTCGGCGGGCCGATCAGCGATCATCGTCATATCGGTGAGCCGACCACGCCTTTCTAGGCCCTGAACCCGGCGTCGGCGCCGCCGGCGCCGCCGTTTGGCGGGACGGGTTAAATCGATCCGGGGATCGTAGATCGCCTGGTAGATCGACTCGGTACACAGATGACGCTCGGGTTGGTCAGGGAAGCGCACCGGCAACTCGTGGGCAACCTGTTCGGGACTCCACCGCTTGCCCAACAGCTCGGCGACAACACCACATAGCTGCTCGTCGCGCGTTAAGCGGCGCGTCCGCGGCGGCCGGGATTGCCGATCCTCGCTAAGCCGCTGTGCGGTAGCAGGCAAGTAGCGACCCTGGTCATCAGCGTTGCAGCGCAGCTCCCGCGAGACCGTCGAGGCCGCCCTGCCCAGCTCGTCGGCGATGCTGCGCACACTGACACCCGCACGGTGCAGGTCAGCGATCGTCGTCCTCTCGGCCAACGACAGATATCGAGGATGCCGGGGCTTGGGAGCTGTGAGCCTCACCGGTGGATGGTGCACCGCCTCGCCGGCAGGATTGCGGATTGTGCGCCCATAAAGCCAACGTGTCCCCGTCCTGCGGTTGATCCCTACAATCCGACACGCCTCGGTACTTCTCACCCCCTGGGCGATCAGCCGACCGAACCACTGCCGCTCCTCCACCAGCATTCCGCCCCTTGGGCGTCCACGTCGCCCGGCCCTCCGCTCCGCTCCCACCGCAACCTCCGAACAACAACCTCGGTGTTGCGACGTTCACTGGAATCCGCCCTACTATTTTGGGGGCTTTTGCGTCTGCTCGCCAAGGCGAACTTCGAAGCGGTCGAGGTAGCGTTCGATGAAGTCGCGCGCTGCGTCGTGGCCACGGGTGATGCCGAGACTTTGCTCGAGCAACATGATGCGCGCCAGACTGGTCAAGATCATCGACATCACCACTGGCGGGAACTCTTTCATGTCGACACCGTGCACGGCCATCGCCTCGGTCAGCGCAGCAGCTTCCATGTCGCCGTAGCGTTCGGCATACGCGGCGATCTCACTGCGAATCGCCTTGCGGTGATTGGCCAGAGCCATGAACTCGAGCATCAGTTGGGCGCCCTGCGTACTGTTGAGCTGCCACAACGTGTGCAGCGGCGCGTCGCCGGTCAGGGCCTGGCTTTGACGCTGCAAGGTGGCCTCTGCCCCGGCCCGTAAGACGGCCACATAGAGCTCATCCATGCTCGGGAAGTAGTAGTGCACCAGCGCCGGCCGGACGCCGGCCTTGGTGGCAACCCGCCGAGACGTCGCGGCGGCGTAGCCCTCTTCGATGATGATTTCGGCTGTCGCGCGGATCAACGAGCGCCGGGTCGCCGAATCGCGGGCGCCAACCCTTGACCGCCCGCCCGAAGGGCTGCTAGACATGGGCTCAGCATAATAATTGGGCGATCGCCCAAACAAGGAGGACATGATGGCGGGTCGCGTCGAAGGGAAGGTCGCGTTTGTCACCGGCGCGGCGCGCGGTCAGGGCCGCTGCCATGCGGTCCGGCTGGCCGGCGAGGGCGCCGACATCATTGCCGTCGATATCTGCGCGGGGTTCGACAACTCGCCGGCGCCGGGCTCGACGCTCGAGGATCTCGCCGAAACGGCCGAACTGGTCAAAAGCCTCGACCGGCGCATCGTGACCGCCGAGGTCGACGTGCGCGACTTCGACGCCCTCACAAGCATGTTGGACGGTGCCGTGGAACAGCTTGGCCGACTCGACATCGTCGTCGCCAACGCCGGCATCGGCACCATGGCCGACAAATTGCACAAGACGAGCGAACCGGTATGGCAGGAGATGATCGACGTCAACCTGAGCAGCGTGTGGAAGACGGTGAAGGCCGGCGTTCCGCATCTGCTGGCCGGTGGCCGAGGCGGGTCGGTCATCTTGACCAGCTCGGTGGCCGGTCTGAAGGCCTACCCCTACATGGGCCATTACGTGGCCGCCAAACACGGCGTCGTCGGTCTGATGCGCACGTTCGCAGTGGAATTGGGCCCACAGCTGATCCGCGTCAACTGTGTGCATCCCACCCACGTCTGCACACCACTGTTGCTGAACGAGGGCACCTACCGTGGTTTCCGGCCGGATCTGGACAACCCCGGCATCGACGACCTCGCACCAATCTGCCAGACGTATCACGTGCTGCCCATTCCATGGGTGGACCCCGAGGACATCAGCAACGCGGTGCTGTTTTTGGCCTCCGACGAATCCCGTTACATCACCGGCGTCACGCTTCCCGTCGACGCCGGAAGCTGCCTGAAGTAAAGGAAATACGCAGTGGCAATCGCGAACGACACCGAGGTCTACTACGACCCCTACGATGTCGACATCGTCGCCAACCCATACCCGGTCTATGCCCGGCTGGTCGAAGAATCGCCGATCTATCACAACGAGCGCTACAACTTCTGGGCGCTGTCACGCTACACCGATGTCGAGGAGGCGCTGCTGAACTGGGAGGCGTTCTCCAACAGCCGCGGCGACATCCTCGAACTGGTGCAATCGGATTTCGACATGCCGCCCGGCGTCATGATGTTCCAGGATCCGCCCATGCACATGATGCTGCGCGGAGTGATGTCGCGGGTCTTCACACCACGCCGGATGGCTGAGATCGAGGATCAGGTCCGGCGATTCTGCGCGCGCTGCCTGGATCCGCACGTCGGCTCGGACGGTTTCGACATCATCGCCGAACTGGCCTCGATGATGCCGATGCGGGTGATCGGCATGTTGATGGGCATCCCGGAAGCCGATCAGGTCAGTGTCCGGGATGCCAACGATGCCAACCTGCGCACCAAGGCAGGTGCGCCGATGAAGGTGATGGACCCCGACCGGATCGCCGACGGCCGGATCTATGCCGACTACATCGACTGGCGGGCCAAGAATCCCTCCGATGATTTGATGACCGCGCTGCTCAACGTCGATTTCGACGATGAACGCGGCGTACGGCGAAAGCTGACCCGCGACGAGGTGCTGCGCTACACGCAGGTCGTGGCCGGGGCCGGCAACGAGACAACCGGGCGGCTCATCGGCTGGCTAGCCAAGGTGTTCGCCGAACACCCCGATCAACGCCGCGACGTATTCCAGGACCGGTCGCTACTGAACCGCGCCATCAACGAAACCCTGCGGTTCGAGCCGACGGGCCCGCACGTGGCTCGCTGGATGGCAAAGGATTTCGAGTGCTACGGTACGACGGTGCCGGCCGGCAGCGCCATGCTGTTGTTGTTCGGCGCTGCCAACCGCGACCCGCGCCGATTCAGCGATCCCGCTACGTTCAACATTCACCGCAACGACGGTCCACATCTGACCTTCGGCAAGGGTGCGCACTTCTGTCTCGGATCGAACCTGGCTCGGCTGGAAGGCAGGGTAGCGCTCGACGAGTTGCTCAACCGCTGGCCGGACTGGGACATCGACTACCAGACCGCTCAACTGGCGCCGACCTCGACCGTCCGGGGCTGGGAACGGCTGCGCATCATCGTGGGGTGATCTCGCGCTCGCTATCGCGAACAGACACAAAAGCCCCCGAAGCGCCGTTGTTTTGGGGACTTTTGCGTCTGGCGGCCGCAACGGCCGATCAGTCGATGACGGCGGTTTCCTTGCGCTCGGTGATCGGGCGCGCGAGTTCCTGTTCGTCGCAGATTCTCTGCAACTTCTCCAGCGTCTCGTCGAGACCGCCGCCCAACCGTGCGCCGGGGGTGAAGGTGGCCGGCAGGTGCCGCATGCCCTGAATGACGCCGATCGTGTCGTAATGCATGGTGCCTTCGGGGTCGCACCGATAGTCCGGCATCCGGTCGAGGACTGCGGTCAGCATCGACTTGAACACAGTGCGCGCCACGTTGGAGCCGACGCAGCGGTGCACGCCGATTCCGAAGCTGAAGTGCCGGTTGCCTTTTCGATCCATGATGATCGTGTTGGGTTCCGCGAACACCGATGGGTCGCGGTTGGCCATCGCCCAGGAGATCCACAGCCGCTCGCCCTCTTTGAACTGGGTGCCCTCGACTTCGACGTCCTGGGAGAACGTCCGTCCATCACCAGCAGCCGGGGTGAAATAGCGCAGGAACTCCTCGGTCGCGGGATTGAGGAGGGTGGCACGTTCGCGGCTGAGTAGCTCGCGCTGATCGGGATGCTCGGAGAGCCACTCGAGCGAATGGGCGGTAAGAGCCGTCGTGGTGTCGAACCCGCCGCCGATCACCAGGCCGAGATTGCCCAAGATTTCCAAATCCGGAGCCGGTTCGCCGTCGATTCGCGCTTGGATGAGCGCATTCACGATGCCGGGGCGCGGATTCTCTCGGATCTCGATCATGTTGTTCAGCAGATCCAGCCCCATCTCCCGGTGCATCTCCGCGACACGTGCTGCGTCGGGGGAGTGCTCCGGGGTGTAGACCGCAGCGTGGGTCGGCTCGCTGTAGATCGCCCATTTCTTCAGTGGGATGCCCATCATCGCCAGGGTGAGAACCGCCGGCACGATATTGGCCAGGTCGTCGACGAAGTCGATCCGGCCTTCCCCGATCTTTTCGTCGATACTGGCGCGCACAATCTCGTCGACGAATGGCTCCCAGCGCTTGACCGCGGCCGGTGACAAGTACGGGTTGAGGACGTTGCGGTATGTGCGGTGCTCCGGATCGTCCATTTCCAGGATGCCGCCTCGGACAACGCTGGCGCGCCTGGCCGTCGGGATCGAAATCCCTTTGTACCCATTGCGTTCACCGGTGAGGTCGTGGTCGTTCGACACGTGTGGGCAACGGGCCAGCTCGAATACCGCCTGGCTGCCGCCGGCCACCCAGTGACCGTCATAAGTATCAGTCCAGGCGACCGGGCATTTGGCGTGGATCTCTTCGGTGATCTTCTCGAACTGGGTTCGGTATTCGGCAGTGTGCCGGTCGAAGTGATACTTGTTCTTCTTGCGATCGCCGTCGCTGATGATGTCGTCGACGCTCAAGATGGTGTCTCCGTGTCCACTGGTGATGACCCGCTGCGCCCGGCTTCGCCGCGCTGGCGGTCATCACGGATCATGATGGCTTGCTCAGGGCAGGACTGGGCGGCTTCGCGCACCTTTGCTTCGTGTTCGGGCGGAACGTCTTCGGTGACCGCCGAGGAATGACCTTCGATGTCGTCGAGCACAAAGGAATCCGGCGCGATCATGGCGCACAGCGTGTGTCCCTGGCAGCGGTCCGGGTCGACCCAAACCTTCACGTTGTTCCCCTTACTTGCTGAAGTCGTACCACTTCAAGTAGCCACCGGCGTCGACGCGCAGCTGCACACCGGTGACGTACCGCGCCTCGTCGGACGCCAGCCACAGCACTGCGTTGCTGATGTCTTCAGGCTCGATGAAAGGAATCCGCATCGCCTGCTGCACACCGAAAACTGGCTCGGCGTCGGCGCGGGTCGGGTTCTGCAGGTCCGGCCGGAACGACTGATACATCGGGTCGCTCTGCAGCATCGGAGTGTTGGTGTTGGTCGGATGGATGACGTTGGCGCGGATCCCCAGCGGCGCAAGCTCGGTCGCCAGATCATGTACGTAGGTCGACAGTGCACGCTTGGAGTGCACGTACGCCATGCCGCCGGGGTCGCTGCCGGGGTTGTCTTTCTTGGCGGTGTCCATCAGAGCCGCGGTGGAACCGGTGGCGACGATCGATGCGCCCTCATGCAGATGTGGCAGCGCCACCTGAATGGCGTTGATGGTGCCGATCAGGTTGGTGTTGATCACATCGCACCAAGCCTGCAGCGGCGGTTGGCCTTTCATGCCGGCGACACCGGCCTGGGCGACCACGATGTCGAGCTTGCCGAACTCGGCCAGACCGGTTTCCAACGCGGTGCGCAGCTCGGCGGCCTCGCGCACATCCGCCTGGGCGATTACCACGCCCTGGCCGGTCTTCTCGATAAGACGGGCGGTCTCGTCGAGGTCCTCCGGTTGAGCCATCGGGTATCCGATGGTTTGGATGTCGCGGCAGAGGTCGACCGCAATGATGTCGGCGCCTTCCTCGGCCAATCGCACTGCGTGACTGCGGCCTTGACCGCGGGCCGCGCCGGTGACGAATGCGACCTTCCCTGTTACCCGACCCACTACTGCTCCTTCCGGTTACGTGTTGCGACCGCCGTTGACACCCAATATCTGACCGGTGATGTAGCTGGCTTCCTCGGAGATGAGGAAGGCACACGCCGCCGCGATGTCTTCGGGCCGGCCCATCCGGCGCACCGGCGTCGCGGCGATGTTCTTTTCCACGTCGCCGAGGTGGCCCTGCTCTTCGGCCTTGCGCAGCATCGGGGTATCGATGAAGCCCGGCGGCACCGCGTTAACCGTGATCCCGCTGGGCCCGTACTCGAGGGCCAGCGACTTGGTGAGCCCGTTGACGGCGGACTTGGCGGCCACGTAGTGGGACATGTAGGGCGTGCCGGAGTGCGTGCTCGAGGACGAGATGTTGACGATGCGGCCCCAGCCGGCTTCCAGCATGTCGGGCAGCACCGCCTGGATCATGTGGAAGACGCCGTTGAGGTTGACATCGATGACCCGCTGCCAGTCGTCGAACTCGATGTGGGTGAAGCGTTTGAACCCGTCGAGCCCGGCGGCATTGACCAGGACGGTCACCGGGCCCAGTTGCTCGCGGATCGCCGACAATGCGGCGTCGACTTGTGACCGGTCGGTCACGTCGGCGGTGTAGGAAAACTCGGTCTCCGACGGTTTGAGGTCGACGGTGGCGACCTGGTAGCCGCCCGCGCGCAGCCGCTCCGCGACGGCCAAGCCGATACCCGATCCGCCGCCCGTGACGACGGCGGTCGTCACGTCCCGGCTCCGTCAGAGACCGTCTCGAACACTAAGAATCTCCCTTCCGATTATGAGAACCCTACTCTCAGACTGTGGTTGGTCGCAAGACTGGGCAGAAACCGTGCTCGGCCTGCGAAGACGGTGCGAGTTCGAGTCATCGCGACCCCTCACGAGTACGGCAGTCTCGTTTCTTCCGTTTGGTTGAATTCTCGTACCTGGAATGTATGATTCGCCCGGTATGAGAATGCAATTATCCATGTGTCGAGGAGGGCGGAATGGGTGCGCAGGACACGGTGGCGACGATCGAGGGAGATCGGCAGTCCGTGCCCGGCGGTAGCCCCGCGCAGCCATCGGCCGACCGCAGACTGCTGATCGACGGTCGCCTCCTCAGCGCAGCGCGGACCTTCTCATCGGTCAACCCCGCTACCGGCGAAGTGCTCGGCCACGCACCGGATGCCGGCATCGACGACGCGCAGGCCGCGATCGCGGCGGCGCGCCGTGCTTTTGACACCACCGACTGGTCCACCAACGTCGAACTGAGAATCCGGTGTCTCGATCAACTGCATCGGGCTCTAATGGCGCATCGCGACGAACTCGCCGCACTCACGATCGCCGAAGTCGGTGCCACGCCGGCGCTAACGCAGGGCGCTCAGTTGGACCAGCCGATCGAAATCGTCCGCTATTACGCCGATTTGCTCAAGACCTATCCGATGACCGAAGACCTCGGCAACATCGAGAGCCGCGGCATGCAACATCACCGGTGGGTAGAGAAAGAGGCCGCGGGTGTGGTGGGCGCGATCATCGCCTACAACTACCCGAACCAGCTGGCGCTGGCCAAGCTGGCGCCCGCGCTGGCCGCCGGCTGCACCGTGATACTCAAGGGCGCACCCGACACCCCGTTGGTCACGCTGGCGCTCGGTGAGCTGATCGCCAACCACACCGACATTCCGCCCGGCGTCGTCAACGTGCTGAGTTCGTCGGACCCGGCAGTGGGCGCCGCGCTGACCGACAATCCCGAAGTCGACATCATCACCTTCACCGGATCTACCCCGACCGGTCGCCGAATCATGGCCGCGGCCAGCGACACCGTCAAACGCGTCTTCCTGGAGTTGGGCGGCAAATCCGCGGCGATCGTGCTCGACGACGCCGACTTCAACACCGCGGCGATGTTCACCGCGTTCTCGATGGTTACCCACGCCGGACAAGGCTGCGCACTGACCTCACGGCTGTTGGTTCCCAAAACCCACCACGACGAGATCGTCGAACTGGTCAAGGCCAACTTCGCGCATGTGCGCTACGGCGATCCGGCCGATCCCAAGACCTACATGGGTCCGCTGATCAGTGCGAAGCAGCGGGACAAGGTCGACGGGATGGTTCAGCGCGCCGTGGCGGCCGGCGCCACCTTGGTCACCGGCGGTCAAAAGGTCGACCCAGGCTACTTCTATACCCCGACGCTGCTGACCAACGTCGATCCGAACAGTGAGATCGCCCAGGAGGAAATCTTCGGCCCGGTGTTGGTCGTGATCGCCTACGACGATGACGACGACGCCGTGCGCATCGCCAATGACTCCATATATGGGCTCTCCGGTGCGGTCTTCGGCAGCCCGGACCGGGCGCTGGCGGTGGCGCGGCGGATCCGGACCGGCACGCTCTCCATCAACGGCGGCAACTACTTCAGCCCGGACAGCCCGTTCGGCGGCTACAAGCAGTCCGGCATCGGCCGCGAGATGGGCACGGCCGGCCTCGAGGAGTTCCAGGAGCGCAAGACGCTCGCGGAGGTGGTCGGATGAGACCACTGGAGGGGATTCGCGTTCTCGAGGTCGCCATGTACGGGTTCGTCCCGTCGGCGGGTGCGGTGCTGGCCGAATGGGGCGCCGACGTGATCAAGGTCGAGCACGCCGTGACCGGCGACCCCCAGCGTGGCCTGCGCCAGACCGGCATGCTGCGGGTGGAGGGCGATCCCAATCCCAACATCGAGCACGCCAACCGCAGCAAACGCAGCCTCGGACTGGACATGTCGGTTCCCGAAGGCAAGGAAGTGCTCTATGAACTGGCGCGCCGCTCCGATGTCTTTTTGACCAGCTTCCTGCCGGGACACCGCAAGAAGTTCGGCATCGACGTCGACGACATCCGCGCGGTCAATCCCAAAATCGTCTACGCCCGCGGCAGCGCGCTCGGCCCGCGCGGAGTGGAGTCGGAAAAGGGCGGCTACGACATGACCGCCTTCTGGTGCCGGGCCGGGACCGCGGCCACCATCACCCCGGCGGGTATGGCCGGAATGATCGGACCACCGGGACCGGCCTACGGCGACACCATCTCGGGCACCAACCTCGCCGGCGGCATCGCGGCCGCACTGCTCAAACGGGAGCGCACCGGCGAGCCATCGATCGTGGACGTTTCGCTGCTGGGCAGCGGCCTGTGGTCGATGGGGCACACGGTGGCGTTGACCGTCCATCTCGGACAGCGGTTGGAGGCGCTCCCGCCCGGGGTGCACGGCGCCCCCAATAACCCACTGGTGGGCCTGTATGCGACGAAAGACGACCGCTACATTTCCTTCGTCATGATGCAGCCCACCAAATTCTGGGCCGACGTGTGTCAGCACATCGATCGCCCCGAGCTGGCCGACGATCCTCGCTTCGGCACTGTCGACGACATCGCCGCACACACGCCCGAAGCCGTGGAGATCCTGAGCGCCGCGATCGGCACCCGCACTCTTGCTGAATGGAGTGAGCGCTTCGCGACATTGGCCGGCCCCTGGGCGCCGGTGCAGGACACCTTGCAGGCGGCCGACGACGCCCAGATCCGCGCGAATGAATACGTAATTCAGGCAGGCGAACTCGAATTGGTAGCCAACCCGGTACAGTTCGACGTCGCGGCGCCCGCATCGGGGCCGGCGCCCGGATTCGCCGAGCAGACCGACGAGATCTTGACCGAGCTCGGCTTTGACTGGGACCGGATCATCGAGCTCAAGACGGCCGGCGCCGTCACGTAGAGCTGGAGACTCCGATGCCGTCCATCGTTACCACTGCCACCTTGAGCGGGGCTACATCGCCTGTTAGTCATGCCGTCCAAAATTCCGCATTAGGGTTGTGCGTTCGTCCCCGAAAAGGTCACGGTATGGGCCATAATCGCGGAACGCTTGACAAATATGTGGGCCTACACTTCCACCGGCGAGTCCTGGCGGCAATCCCGAGCAAGGAGGAAGCGCTGTGAGAAAGGTCGCCATCGTCGGCGCCGGAACTGGATTGGCGCGCACTGTGTATCGTTCGACAGCGCTGTCGGTCGTGACAGGAGGGGGCGCCGGCGATGTCGAGTAGGGGCGCGGACCGCTGGTCTTCAGGCATTAGTTTGCCAGGGGGCCTCTCCGGGACGATGCAGGCAATCGGAGGGCTGTTTGCGATGTCGGCGGATGCGATCATGTTCGCCTTCCGCAGACCGTTTCAGGCACGAGAGTTCCTGGAACAGTCCTGGTTCATCGCGCGCGTTTCATTGGCTCCGACGTTGTTGGTGGCCATACCTTTTACCGTTCTGGTCAGCTTCATTCTCAACATCCTGCTGCGCGAATTGGGCGCTGCGGATCTCAGTGGTGCGGGTGCCGCATTCGGCGCGGTCACCCAGGTCGGCCCGCTGGTGACGGTGTTGATCGTGGCCGGCGCCGGTGCCACCGCGATGTGCGCGGATTTGGGTTCGCGCACCATTCGCGAGGAGATCGACGCCATGGAGGTGTTGGGCATCGACCCAGTGCAGCGATTGGTCACGCCCAGGATGCTGGCGTCCGGGCTGGTGGCTCTGCTGTTGAACAGCCTGGTCGTAATCATTGGCATTCTGGGTGGCTACACCTTCTCAGTGTTCGTTCAAGACGTTAGCCCGGGCGCATTCGCCGCGGGCATCACACTGCTAACCGGCGTGCCGGAGGTGATCATCTCGTGCGTCAAAGCAGCGCTATTCGGTCTGATCGCCGGGCTGGTGGCGTGTTACCGGGGACTGACGGTCTCCGGCGGTGGAGCCAAGGCGGTGGGCAATGCCGTCAACGAAACTGTCGTGTATGCGTTCATGTCGCTGTTTGTGGTCAACGTTGTGGTAACCGCCATCGGCATACGATTCACGACCAAGTGAGGATGTCGTGACGGCAAAAACGCTGAGAACCATTTACCCTCGAGCGTTCCGAACGCTCGGCCAAGTTCGCAAGCCAATCGACACTTTGGGCAGGATCGGCGACCATACGCTGTTCTATGGTAGGGCGATCGCCGGAGTCCCGCACGCATCCGTCCACTATCAGCGTGAGATCATTCGTCTCATTGCCGAAATTAGCATGGGCGCAGGCACTTTGGCACTGATCGGCGGCACGGTCGTGATCGTTGGTTTCCTGACGCTGGCGGCGGGCGGCACGCTGGCGGTCCAAGGGTATAGCTCGCTGGGCAATATCGGGATAGAGGCGTTGACCGGATTCTTGGCGGCGTTCATCAACGTCCGCATCTCGGCGCCAGTCGTGGCCGGAATCGGCTTGGCGGCCACCTTCGGTGCCGGTGTGACCGCGCAACTGGGCGCCATGCGGATCAGCGAAGAAATCGATGCGCTGGAGTCGATGGCGATCCGGCCCGTTGAGTACTTGGTCAGCACGCGCATCATTGCCGGGATGGCCGCGATCACGCCCTTGTACAGCATCGCCGTCATCCTGTCGTTCGTGGCGAGCCGAGGAACCGTGGTATACCTGTTCGGGCAATCTGCAGGATTGTACGATCATTACTTTTCGACATTTCTGAACCCGATCGACTTGTTGTGGTCCTTCCTGCAGGCTGTGCTCATGGCGCTGGCCGTGTTGTTCATCCATACCTACTACGGCTATTTCGCCACGGGCGGTCCGGAGGGTGTCGGCGTCTCGACCGGCAACGCGGTGCGTACCTCGCTCATTGTCGTGGTATCGGTGACGCTGTTAGTCTCGCTGTCCATCTACGGCACCAACGGAAACTTCAACCTGTCAGGGTAGGAAGATAGAGAACAATGTCGCACGCTGGGATACGCGCACTGACGGGTCTGGTAAGTGTCGCCGTCGTTGCCGGGATCGTCGCCGTGGCTGTGGGTTTGTTCCGGGGTAGCTTTACTGGAACCGTCCCGGTCACAGTGCTCTCGCCGCGCGCCGGCCTGGTGATGAATCCCGACGCCAAGGTGAAGATGCGCGGCGTACAGGTCGGTAAGGTCGCCTCGATCGAGTCGCGGCCGAATGGCCAAGCGGTTCTCAACCTCGCGATGGATCCGTCCCAACTACACCTCATTCCTGCCAATGTGCTCGTCGACATCGCATCGACGACGGTGTTTGGCGCCAAGTTCGTCGAATTGGTTCCGCCCGCCGAGCCCTCGGCGCAACGATTGCACGCCGGCCAGACGCTCGACGGCAAGCACGTCACCGTGGAAATCAATACGGTATTCCAGGAATTGACGTCGGTGCTGTCCAAAATTGAACCAACCAAACTTAACGAGACCCTCGGAGCGATCGCGTTGGCGGTCAACGGCCGGGGTCACAGCATCGGGCAGATGCTGTCGGACCTGGATGCCTTTCTGGCCAAGCAGGATCCGAGTCTTCCGGCCTTGGGCCACGATCTCGCGGTTTTGCCCGAGGTAGCGAACGCATACGCCGACGCGGCGCCCGACCTGGTCAAGACGGCAGAAAATGCGACCCGGATCAGTCAGACGATCGTCGACGAGCGGCAGAACCTGGATGCACTTCTGATCAGCACAATCGGTTTGGCTGATGTCGGCAACGAGGTGCTGGGTGGCAACCGGCAGGCGTTGACCGATGTCCTGCATTTAGCCGTACCGACCACCGACCTGCTCAACGCCTATCACCAAGCGCTGTGGTGCGCGCTTGGCGGAATGGCTGTAAATCTGCATGGCCCGGCGGCACCGGATCCCGGTGCGACCGTATTGGTCGGTCTCGAGTTCGGCGCCGAACGTTATAGGTATCCAAGTCACCTGCCGAAGGTGGCGGCGACAGGCGGCCCACAGTGCCACGACCTCCCCAACGTGCCGGTCGATGTGGCACCACCGTTCGTGGTTGCCGACATCGGCGCCAACCCATGGCAGTACGGTAACCAGCAGCTTCTGCTGAACTCCGATGCGCTCAAGCAGCTGCTGTATGGGCCGCTGGATGGGCCGCCGCGCAACTCTATGCAGATAGGGCCGCCGTCGCCGGGCGGGCAACCCGGATGACCGGCTCGCGTGCGACGATTGTCAAGTTCGCGGCCTTCGCGGTCGTGATGGTGCTGTTGACGGTGGCGTTGTTCTTCGTCTTCGGCCAGTACCGGACCGGCAAGACATCCGGGTATTCTGCGGTCTTCGACGATGTGTCGCGCCTGAAGGCGGGACAGACCGTGCGGGTGGCGGGTATTCGCGTGGGCACGGTGAAGGGCGTCGCGTTGCGCCCAGACAAGAAAGTGGAGGTGACGTTCGACGCCGACCGCAGCGTTGTGCTGACCGCCGGGACCCGGGCTGTCGTTCGCTATCTCAACTTGGTCGGTGATCGTTATCTCGAGCTCGTCGAAAGCCCCGGTTCGACCAGGGTACTGCCGGCAGGGGCACAAATTCCAGTCGACCGGACCGCGCCGGCTCTGGACCTCGACCTGCTGCTCGGTGGCTTAAAACCCGTTATTGCGGGCTTGAAGCCGCAAGACGTCAATGCGCTCACGGCCTCACTAATCCAGATCTTTCAGGGCGAGGGAGGCACCCTGCAGTCGCTGCTGTCGAAGACGTCGTCTTTCTCGACCGCCTTGGCCAACAACAACCAAACTGTGCAGCAACTGATCGACAACTTCAATACGGTGGTCGATACGTTGGCCAAAGACGGCGGCAAGTTCTCCGGCGCACTGGATCGCCTCCAGCGGCTGGTCTCCGGTTTTTCGCAAGACCGCAACACGCTCGGCGCGGCGATCGATTCCCTAGACAAGGGAACCGCCTCGCTGGCCGATCTGCTGGCCGATGCGCGGCGGCCGCTGGCCGGCACGGTGGACCAGCTGAACCGGTTGGCTCCGCTGCTCGATCAGGACAAGGATCGGCTCGACGTTGCGCTGCAAAGGGCACCCGCAAATTACCGCAAGCTGATGCGGCTCGGCGCATCAGGCAGCTGGATCCCCTATTACATCTGTGAACTGAGTATGCGTGTCTCGGATCTGCAGTATCGGACCGTTGTAGTTCCCATATTCAAACAAGAAGCCGGAAGGTGCGCGGAGCCCACGGAAGAGGAGGTGCGCGCCAACCGATGAACAAGTACCGCGGAGCCGGCCTCATCCGCGCCGGATTCATCGGCGTTGTCCTGGTCGTGCTGGTCATCGCCGTGGGACTGTCCCCCGACCAGTTGGTCCAGCGGGCCACGGCGGTCAGGTACCAGGCGCTGTTTTCCGAAGCGGGCGGCCTGGCCGTCGGTAACGACGTGACGATATCGGGTATGAAGGTCGGCAGCGTATCGAACGTGTCGCTACATAACGGCGATGCGTTGGTGACCTTCACGCTCAAGGGAAATATTCCACTGGGCGCGCAGAGCACCGCCCACATCAGGACCGGTTCACTGCTGGGCCAGCGGATGCTCATTGTGGAGTCGGCGGGCAGCGGCAGGCTGCACCCGATGGATGTCATCCCGGTTTCGCGTACGTCCTCGCCTTACTCTCTCAGCGAAGCCCTCGGCGACCTCACCACCAACATCGCCGGAACGGATACCGCAACGCTCAATCAATCGCTAGACACGTTGTCGGCCACGCTGGACCAGATCGCCCCGCAATTGGGACCGGCATTCGACGGGTTGACCCGGTTATCGCAGGCCCTGAACAGCCGCAACAAGGCACTGGGAGAGCTCCTCAAGGGAGCCGGCGATATCACCGGCATCCTGTCGGAACGCAGCGAACAGGTCAACACGCTCATCCTTAACTCCAACGACCTGCTCGAAGTGCTGGTGGCACGGCGCCAAGAGATCGCGCAACTGCTGGCCAATACCTCCGCGGTCGCCGAGCAACTGTCCGGAGTTGTACACGACAACGAACAGAAGCTGGCACCGACGCTGCAAAAGCTGAATGCAGTGACCGCAGTGCTGGAGAAGAACCACGACAATCTCACCAAGGCGTTACCAGGGTTAGCGAAGTATCAGCTCACCCAGGCCGAAACGGTGTCCGAGGGGTTCTACTACACAGCTTTCGTCCCCAACTTATTGCAATTCGAGCTCTTCCAGCCGTTCTTCGACTATTTCTGGGGATTCAAGGCCTACGGCACACCTGGGTATCCACCGGACACTGCCGGGCCGCGGGCGCTGTTCCCCTGGCCGTACAACGGCATCCCGGGAGGGTCGCGATGATCTCGCGCAACAGGCTTAAGGTCGCACTGACTGTCGTATTGGCGGCGCTCATCGTTGTCGGCGCGGGAGTGGCGATACGCAATACGTTTTTCCGTCCGAAGACGATCACGGCATACTTCACCACAACCACCGCGATCTACCCGGGCGATGAGGTGCGGGTCTCCGGCATCAAGGTCGGCAGCATCACCGCCATCCATCCGGACGGCACCCGGGCCGAGATGATTATGCACGTCGACCACGGGGTGCCCATTCCCGCGGATGCCGAAGCCGTGATCGTCGCTCAGAACCTGGTTGCTGCCCGCTATGTCCAACTCACTCCCGCGTACCAGTCGAGCGGTCCCATCATGCGTGACGGCGCCGTGATACCGGTCGAACGGACGGCGGTACCGGTCGAGTGGGACGAGGTGAAAGACCAATTAATGCGACTGGCAACCGATTTGGGGCCTAACACCCAGGTATCGAGCAGCTCGGTCGGGCGCTTCATCGACAGTGCCGCGAACGCGCTGGGCGGTAACGGTGACAAGCTGCGGCAGACGCTGGCTCAACTGTCCGGGGTTGGGCGGATCCTGGCCGATCACAGCGGAAACATTGTCGACATCATCAAGAATCTGCAGACCTTCGTCACCGCGCTTCGCGACAGCAACGAGCAAATCGTGCAGTTCAACAACCGGTTGGCCACGCTGAGCAGCGTGCTCGACGACAGCAGATCCGATTTGGATGCGGCACTGACGAATCTGTCGTCGGCGCTTCCCGAGGTGCAGCGGTTCATCGCGGGAACCCGTGACCAGACCTCCGAACAGATTGCGCGGCTGGCCGACCTCACCCAGATCCTTGTCGATAACAAAATGGCGCTTAAAAACGTCTTGCACGTCACCCCGAACGCGATCGCGAACGGCTACAACGACTACGAACCCGACACGGGAAGTATCCGCGGCGGGTTCACCCTTTCGAATTTAGCTAATCCCATAAACCTCTACTGCTCGTCAATCGAAGCCATCGGGAATGTCACCGCTGCCGAATCGGGGAAGCTGTGTGCTCAGTTTCTCGGCCCGGGCCTGCGGGTGGTCAACCCGTTACTGCTGTTCAACTTCAATTATCTGCCGATTCCGCTCAACCCAATCCTGGCAGCGTCGGCTGATCCACAGAACGTCGTCTACACCGAGGCGCGTCTGGCTCCCGGCGGTGAGGGCCCGAAGCCCGGGCCGCCCGAGCTGCCACCGGCGGTATCCGCGTATACCGGGCTGCCCGGTGATATGCCCGAGGCACCTCCGCCGCCACCGCCGCCGGCGCGGATCCCGGGAGCGGCAATGCCGCAGCCACCAGCGCCGACGAGGCCTGGTGAATCGCCGCCCCCGCCGCCTCCGGCGCCGCCGAACCTGCCGGGCCTGCTCCCAGCAGAAGGGCCACAACCATGACCGCCCGGCTGCTGACACGGCAAGTGCTCGTTATCTGCTCCTGCGTCATGCTGGCAGTGACAGGATGCACGTTCAACGGCCTGAACTCGCTGCCGCTGCCGGGTGCCGTCGGACGGGGGCCGGGCGCCGACATCTACCACATCGAAATCGCGAACGTTGGAACCTTGGAGTCGAACTCGCCGGTGATGATCGACGACGTCATCGTCGGCAGCATCACCAAGATGGCGGTGCGAGCGTGGCACGCCGACGTCGAGGTTTCGGTCAAACGCGATGTGGTTGTTCCCGCCAACGCGGTGGCCAACGTCGGTCAGACCAGCCTGCTGGGATCCCAGCACCTGGAACTCACTCCGCCGCCCGGCCAGCAGGGTCGCGGACGGCTACAACCGGGCGCGACCATCCCGCTGAACCGCTCGTCGACGTATCCGTCGACCGAACAGACGCTTTCGTCGCTGTCGGTTGTCATCAACTCCGGCGGCCTAGGGCAGATCAGTGACATCATCCACAACTTCAACGCAGCCTTGTCGGGGCGCGCAAGCGCTGTTCGTGATCTGCTGGTTCGGCTCGACAAGTTCGCGGGCACATTCGACCGGCAGCGCGACAACCTCGTCGCGTCAATACAAGCGTTGAACCGGCTGGCCGGCACCTTGGCCGGACAACGCGACGTCATCACACAGGCACTGCGCACGATACCCCCCGCGCTCGATGTGCTGATCAGCGAGCGGCCGCGCATCATTACCGCACTGGACAAGCTGCGCGTGTTCAGTGACACTGCCACCCGGCTGGTCAACGACGCCGGGAGCGATCTTGTGAAGAACCTGCAGAATCTCGAACCGGCGATTCGCGCGCTCGCGGATGTCGGTCCGGATCTGGACGCGGCTATCGGGTACGCGACGATTTTCCCGTACTCACAGAACTTCGTCGACCGCGCCATCAGGGGTGACTACATCAACTTATTGGCCGTTATCGATTTCACGAACGCCAAGCTGCGGAAGAGCTTGTTGCTGGGCACCCACTGGGGACGGTTGGGCGCGGAGGAGGTACCCGCGCCGGGAGACCCGTTTTATCTGCAGTACCAATACACGCCCGATCCGCTGCATCCGGGCGTGCCCGGACCGGTGCCGCCGCCGGTCGGTTCTCCGCTAAAACCCACGGCGGGGCCCCAGCCGTCATACGGTGTACCGTTCCCGCTACCGCCGCCGGGCGCACCGTTGCCTCCACCGATACCGCAACGACCGGTGCCGCCGCTGCCGCCGGGGCCCGGCGGGCCACCCGGCATACCCGGGCCGCAACCCGGTCCAACGACGGACGGGAGTGGCTGATGCTGACCCGTTTCGTCCGTATCCAATTGGCGGTTTTCACGATCGTCGGAACCATCGGTGTGATCGTGATGGTCTTGACCTACCTGCAAGCACCGACCCTGCTTGGTATCGGGCGGATGACAGTTACGCTTGAGCTGCCCGCCTCCGGCGGGTTGTACCGGTTCAGCAACGTGACCTACCGCGGGGTGCAGGTCGGCAAAGTCACCGCGGTGGCATTGACGTCGAACGGCGCGAAAGCGACCCTGTCCCTAAGCTCCGCGCCGAAGATCCCGGCGGATCTGCAAGCGGAAGTGCGCAGCGTTTCCGCGGTGGGCGAGCAGTACGTGGATTTGCGGCCGCGAACCGCCTCGCCACCCTACCTGCAGAACGGCTCAGTCATCGCCGTGGACGACACCACGATTCCGCAACCGGTCGGACCCCTGCTCGACAAGTCCAGCGCCTTGATCAACAGCATCCCCAAGGGCAAGCTCGGTGCACTGCTCGACGAGTCGTCCACGGCATTCAACGGGGCCGGCTACGATTTCCAATCCTTGATGGACTCGTCGGCACGAATCACCGGCGACCTCAACGGCGTAGCCGATCGCACTCGAACCCTTACCGAGGACACCGGGCCGCTTCTCGACTCGCAAGCGCAGACCACTGACGCCATTCGGCTGTGGGCACGCAGCCTGGCCGGATTCACGGGGCAGGTGGTGACCAACGACCGACAGGTGCGCAGCCTGCTGGAAACCGGGCCCGGGGCCGCGAACGAGGCGTCCCGGCTGCTCGAGCAAGTCAAACCGACGTTGCCGGTGCTGCTTGCCAACCTCACCACCCTCGGCCAGATCCTCGTGACATACCATGCTTCGCTTGAGCAAATACTGGTTCTGCTACCACCCTTCGTCGCGGCGATTCAATCGTTCACCGCCAACAAGGCCCCGGAGGGGTACGCCAAGGGCGATTTCGCTGTTATCACCGATGATCCGCCGGCATGCACGGTCGGGTTCCTGCCGCCCAGCCAATGGCGTTCCCCGGCCGACCTCACCGTGGTCGACACCCCGGACGGGCTGTACTGCAAACTGCCGCAGGATTCACCGGTCGCCGTTCGCGGTGCCCGCAACTATCCCTGCATAGAACACCCCGGAAAGCGGGCGCCGACGGTCGAAATCTGCGACAGCGATAAGCCGTATGAGCCACTGGCCATGCGGCAGCACGCTTTCGGCACCTACCCGTTGGATCCGAGTCTCCTCGCACAAGGCATCCCGCCCGATGACCGGGTCAACTTCTTCCGCGACCGGATTTTCGGACCGGTGGAGGGAACGCCGCTGCCCCCGGGATCGCCTGGGCCGCGGGGAACACCACCAACGCCGCCGGGAGTACTACCGCCGCCTGTCAACATGTCGCCTCAGTCCGCTGATTTCCCGCCGATAGCGCCCAAAGACGTCCCAGATGCGGCGCCGCCGACGGGAACCGGAAGCGAGGGGCCGCATGCGGCTCCAAGTTCGTTCAGCGGCAACGTGTCTGAATCCCATCCATCGGTGGCCGTGGCCCAATACGATCCGCGTACCGGTCGATACGTCGGCCCGGACGGGCAGACATATCGGCAGTCAGACCTCGTCAAGTCCTCGGCGCCGAAAAAGTGGGAGGACATGCTTCCCACGTGAGGCCGGTAGGTCCACGCCAGCGGTGATGAGCTCCTGTCCGGCGTACTTGGAAGGACCTGGCTACGTCAGAGCTTGTCGAGCCGGAACGGCATCTCGATTACCAACCACTTGTTGATGCGGCATGCGCCGCTTTCGCCGATCGTCTTATCCTTACCGGCCAGCGTTGGCGACCCAAGCTCGAAACCGCCGTTCGAATCCACCGGATAGAACGAGTAAGTCTGCTGCCCCGGGAATGAGGTGCCGTCCGGGCACGTCTCCCAGTTGGGCAGCTCACGTTTGACCCACCACATCTCCCCGTCAAGCATATAAAGTCGTGCGCTCCAGCCCTGGTCGCTCGTCACCTGGCCGGTGCACTCCATAACATCTGTGCACGTCGAGGTGATAGTCCAGGTGGACGTCACTGTCGGCTCGTCGTGAAACGCTTGGTTGGTCTTGGCCCACAGACCGACGGACGTGGCACGGTAGGTCCCATTGATGGCAATTTCCTCGTTGGACGCGCCGGCCGATGGCGCGATTACCGAACCGCCAATCACTAACGCAGTCAAGAGTGTTGCGCTTGTGAGTGTGCCCGTTGAACACATCATGTGCTCCTCGACGCGCTTCAGTTTCCGGTCATCCTACGGTGCGGTCTCCGTCGCGAAATCTCAGGTGAGACACTAGCACCGTCCCGACGGTCGTGCGCAGGTTCGAGGCATTGAGCCGAAGCGGATTTCATAAGCTGTCGAACTTGTCAATGAGCCAGGAACCTTTGATTTTTATCAGCGTTACCCGAACGCTGTTGGTGGTTTTGAGCGGGTCGGGCTTTTCTTTGCTTGACATTTTTTGTTCGATGAACATCAGCACGACGGCTGAATCCGGGTGGAGCTCCGACACAGCGGCCCGAATTACGCGGGCGGTCGTGGTGATCTGCCCCCGCTGGGTCGCCGGCGCCACTATTTTTGTGGTGAATTGATTGTAGTAGGACTGATAATCCTCGGTGAGACGCGGCTTTGCGTTTTCGAAATCGCGGCTCAGGCTGTCGGGCGAATACGACAGGAGCGCGATCGCACCCTCTGAGGCTGCCCTGATCACCTCGCGTGCCGCCGCGTCGGTTTGTTGGTCTGGGCGGTAGTCAAAGAAAAACAAGCCGGCGGCGAACCCTGTTGTCGAGATCAGTACCAGCATCAAGGCAATTGGACGCCACCTGGTGAGGTGGCGACGGATCCACGGTCCTGCTGCGCTGATCCGGCGGCGACGTGCAGTTTCGGAGTCGGACCGCGCCGCCTCGTTTCCGATGTTCGAAACGTCGACTGTCATGGCAAGAGGTCGGCTTTCGACACTTTGAGCTGACCACCTTCGCGCTGGACGGTCATGATCACTCGCCACGACCGTGGTGGCGGTTTGCTATTGTCGGGATCGACGACCTGAGCTTTTGCCGCGATAAGGACCACGGCCGAGTCGGCGGTCATCGACTCGACAGCAACGGCTTTCACATCAACCTTCGTGCTGACCCTCGACTGCTGGACTGTCTTGACGAGCTCTTCTGCACTCATCAGGACCCCGCTCTTGAACGGGCCCGTAGCGTTGTCGATGATGCGCTGCAAATCGTCCCTGGCCCTGTTGGCATCGATCGACATCAGTGCAATGACACCCTGCCGGGCAGCTACGGCAAATTCTTCGGTGCGCTGCCGTTGAGCTGCACCGCTGCGGTGGTACTGCACGACATAGCCGCTGACTACCAGCGAGCTACATATGAGTACGACCGCGGCGCCGACGGCCAGCGTTTTTTGTCCCGGGCGACGCAACCACCGCCGCGACAGTCGGTCCGAGCTTGCCGATGGCGGTTCGGCCGGACTCGAGCTGTCTACGACTGCAGCGCCACCGATATCCTCCGCGGGTGGCTCACCAATCATGTCGCACTGCTTGCTTTGAGTCACCGCCGCCTTCCGGCTCAGCCGGCTAGCACGGGCGCGGGCAGCTGCGGCTCGGGCTTCCGCCCGGACTGCCTCTGCCATCGCTTCGGCGACTGAAGCGTTGTCGTCACCACAGTGGGCGTCGAGCGCCGCAGGTGGACGCTCCGGTGACGCCATGCTCACCTCCTGTCCACATCTGTGGAGAGCCACATTATCATTGCCCAGCCGGTCCTGGGGCGCCCTGGCCAGGCCCCGCTTCCAAACATCTTCTCCAAATGGGAGAAGTATCTTTTCAGCTGTGCCAGAGTAGTTGAATGCGGTTTTTCGCAACGCTGGTTACCGCGTTGCTGGTCGGTGCTGCGTTGATGGCGCCGCCCTCCGCCGCCGGGCCGACGGTGTGCGACTACCCGGGTTGCACACCAGGCATCGCCCCGCACGTCGTCCTCGGAGCGGCCTGTGACAACACTACCTACTACGTGTTCGGGACAGCGGACTACTACGTCTCGTTCGCCACAGAGCCGGGACGGCTGATGTTCTGCGGGTCACCGAGGAGGTTCGAGCCCAGATGGTTCCGGTCGCCACCGATGGCTGGAGTCAAGGATGAGAACTCCGACTGCACGAAGTGGCCGGAATACTACGTCGCACAGGCGCCGGACGGTCTGTTCCTCACCTGTGTGGTGCAAAACGGTCGCAGCCGTTGGGTGCGCGGCGACACTTAAAAAGCCGTTCCTTCCGCGGCGACATCGACGCCTCATTTTGCCCGGCCAGCGGCCCCGAGCCGGTCGCCGAACACCGCGCGCCGGTTTCTCATGCATGCCATCATGGGCGAACCAGCTTCGAGCGGCGGATACGGCGGGAGCGTCTTGATCCTGGATCAGCATGCCACATCTTGCGGGAGCCCAGTTGAAGACTTGCTTATAATGAAAGTAACATTTCCGCAGCTTAAAGGGTATTTTTCGGTGAAAGACAGGATGCCTTTCTGGTGGTATCCAATGCGGAAGGTGATAACGTGATTCTCGGGAAGTTGGCGGACGCTTAAGGAGCATCGCATGCCGACCGTACAACGAAGCTGCCAGCGAGCCCAGCGGCTCGCGAAGCTGAGTGCCGGTGGCTGGCAAGGGCAGGAAACCGTTCGACATCATCGCCTTGGCTATCAGCCGCTTCTAGTATGCTGGCGCCGCCGGACCGGCTGTTACCGAGGCTCGGGGCCATCGACTCGCGTCCGGTCGATGCCGGGGTACAGCACCGCAAGCTGCGGTTGCGGCACGCGGTAGCTGAGTTTCAGGTGGTGAGGTGACCGCGGACATCGAGACCACACGATGCTGCCGACAAGAAAATGGATCCGGTGAACGAGGACACAATGCCGAGCACTGCAGCTGAGTGGCGGGCGATGGCCGATCAGGCCGAAGCAGAGGCCGCAGAGGCTGAAGCTCTTGCAGCCGCAGCGCATGCCCGTGCTCGGGCCATTCAATTGCGCCGCGAGGCCGAACTCATCGAGGCCGCGAAAATCAAGGCCGCGGAAGAGGATGAGCCGCTTGCAGCAGAGCTCGCCGAGTGCGAGGTCGCAGAGGCCCAGCCCGAGAGCGAGTCGGACGATGACACCGCCGTTGCTGTCGCCGAAGCTGCGGCATCCAAGCCGGCATGGTATCGACCTTGGCGTCGCCGTCCCAGACTATCCACTATTGCCGCAAGTGCCGCGATGGTCGTTAGCGTCGGCGCGCTGGCGGCCAGCGTGTATATGGTTCTGGAGCATCGTGATGCCTCTCGGCAGCATCGGCGCGCGGCCGAGTTCGCGGTCGCAGCGCGGCAAGGCGTCGTGACCCTGACCTCGCTGGACTTTAACAACGCCAAGGAGGGTGTGCAGCGGATCGTCGACCATTCCACTGGCGCGTTCAAGGACGATTTCCAGAAGATGGCTGACGATTTCGTCAAGGTGGTGGTGGAATCGAAGGTGGTCGAGCAGGGCACCGTTAAGGCCGCCGCAGTAGACTTGGACTCGATGACAAACGACTCCGCGGTGGTGCTCGTCGCGTCCACTTCGGAAGTTACCAATGCGGCTGGCGCCAAGCAGGATCCGCGCAGCTTCAGGCTGATCGTCACAGTCACCCAGGCCGGTGATCAGATCAAGATGTCGAAAGTCGAGTTTGTGCCGTGACCTCCCCGGAAGGGTTGCTGGTCGAGGAGCGATCAGAAGCCGACCCGTTGGGACATGCTGGCGACGAAGGCGTGAACCCCGGGCGGCTGCAGCGCTTCGCTGGTCATATCAAGCGGCGCTTCTCGGGCAAATTATTCCCTGCACTTTCGGCGTTGTTGGTCGTGGCTTCCGTGGGGTTCGCGGCTGGACTGATCTACTTCCAGTACCTGCCGGACCGTGCCACCGACGCCGCGGCCGCTAAGTCCGCAGTCTCGGCGGCTACTGAGGGAACGGTCGCCATCCTGTCGTATTCTTCAGACACTCTCGACCGCGACTTTTCTTCTGCCAAGTCCCATTTGACCGGCGACTTCTTGTCCTACTACAACCAGTTCAGCCAGCGGATCGTCGCGCCGGCCGCTAAGCAGAAATCCTTGAAGACGACTGCGGTGGTGCTGCGTGCGGCAGTGTCGGAGTTGCATCCGGACTCGGCCGTAGTGCTGGTGTTCGTCAATCAAAGCACGGTGAGCCCGGATCGGCCGCAACCGACATTGACCACGAGCAGTGTTCTGGTTACTTTGACGAAAGCTCATGGCCAGTGGCTCATTTCGTCGTTTGATCCTGTTTAAGACCACGGTGAGGTGGCTGGCTCGCCATGCTCCGGTACCGTCACGGTGTGAGCAGGCTCGCGCCGCGAAGCACCATCGTTAGGTCCTCGATCCGCTATGCAGCCAGCCTAGCGTTTGCGCATCTGCTCAGCGTCGCCGAGGTCTTGGTCATTGTCGTCGCGCTGGCCGGTCACGCCCGTGAACATTTCAGCGGGAAGTACGTCGTCACGGCGGTGGTGGTGGTCGCGGCGGGCACCCTTGGCGTGCTGATCGGCGGTGTTATGGTGATCGCTCCGTCACTGCGCTGGTTTGATTCCGGGCACGAACCGGACCCGAACCAACGTCGCGCGGCGATGAACATCTTCCGTAACCAGTCGATAGTTCTGGCGAGCAGCTGGGTTGTCAGCGGCGCTATCTCTGTCCTGCTCGACTTGGACGGTGGACTCACCGTCGCCGTGTCGACCGGCTTGGCCGTTCTGTTCGGCGGCGCCGCTGCGACCGGTACCGCCGTTCTGCTCAGCCAACGAACGGTTCGTCCGCTCATCGCTGCCGCGACAGGGGGTTTCGAGGGCTTCGTGACCGCGCCGGGTGTGATGGCGCGACTGATCAGCATGTGGCTGCTGGCCAGCGCACTGCCCAGCCTGGCCATTGCTGCTCTGGTTTTCCTTCGGTCGAACGGCTGGATCATCCCCAAGACCGCATCGGTGGCAATCGCTGTGATGGTGCTGGCGCTGGTGGCAGTCATGCTGGGCCTGCGCGGCACGATTCTGGTAGCGCGGTCCATCTCGGATCCGCTGCGCGAGGTCGTCGACGCGATGGCAGAAATCGAGCATGGCCGGATCGGCACATTCGTCGACGTCTACGAACGTTCCGAAATCGGGCGCCTACAAAGCGGATTCAACCGGATGGTCGCCGGACTCAGCGAACGCGACCGGCTGCGTGACCTATTCGGCCGGCACGTCGGCGCCGATGTCGCTCGTCGTGCCCTTCAAGAGGGCGCATCGCTGTCTGGTGACGTAAGGGAGGCGGCAATCTTGTTCGTCGACCTGGTGGGCTCCACCCAGCTGGCGGCCAGTCGGCCGCCGGACGAGGTCGTCCGGGTGCTTAACGACTTTTTTCGCATCGTCGTCGTCGCCGTCGACGAAAACCACGGCCTGATCAACAAGTTCCAGGGCGACGCGGCACTCGCCGTTTTCGGCGTGCCGTTGCCGACCCACGAAGCGGCCTCGGCGGCATTGGCAACCGCGCGTGTGTTGGGCCCCCGGCTGCACCGGCTGCCGGTGATGGACTTTGGTATCGGCGTATCGGCGGGTCCAGTGTTCGCGGGCAATATCGGTGCCGAGAACCGTTATGAATACACGGTGATCGGCGACCCGGTCAACGAAGCCGCACGGTTGGCCGATCTCGCTAAAACCTGCGAACAACGCGTGCTGTGCTCGAATGCGGCCATCGTGCGTGCCGACGAGACCGAGCGCAAGCACTGGATCTCACACGATTCCACCGTGTTGCGCGGCCGCTCCGAACCGACCCAGATCTCGACGCCGATGGATTAGGCGTCGGTCAGGGGATTGTGAATGGCCAGGCTGCGGTCCCACAACTCACGGGCCAGGACGGGGTCGTATGCACGGCGATTCGCTTTCGCAATCTTGTGCCGCGAGTAGTACTCGCCTGATATCCAGTCGGTATCTGGAGTGCCCGAGGTTAGCCATATGAGTTGTTCGGCGGCCTGCTCCGCGCTCGCTGTTGGGTACCGCACTGGTGTACGGCGCATGATAGCAATGAACCGTGAACCCGACGCGGGCTCGAAGTGGTGTCGACATAGCCTGGATCGAATGCGGCAGCCGAAACCCCAGCGGTGTGGTAGCGCCGGTGTAATTCCATGGCGAACAAAACAATTTCGAGGTTGCTGAGAGCGTAAGCTTTGCTAGGAGGCCGCTGAATAATCGGCGTGTCTTCGGTGAGATATGCGTTGAGCTGGGATAATAGGTTGATGCAGGGTGTGGAGCGGCCGGATCGGGAATTGCTGGATGCCCAGGCTCTGGTGGGTCATCTGGTCGCTGAGGGCAGCATGTTCGCGTTCCTGGCTGATCATCGCCTGGATCTGTTCAGCGACGATGACTTCGAGGACTTGTTCCCGTCGGGGAAGGGGCGGCCGTCGATCCCGGCGTCGGTGATGGCCTCGATTCTGGTGCTGCAGACTTTGCATGATCTCTCGGATCGGGAGACCGCTGAAGCGGCCCGCTGCGACCTGCGGTGGAAAGTCGCGACGGGGATGGCGTTGGACGACAAGGGTTTCGATCCGTCCACGCTGGTGTATTGGCGTAAGCGGTTGGCGAAATCGGACCGGCCACATCGGATCAACGAGGCGGTGCGCCGGGTGGTTGCCGAGACCGGGGTGGTGCGTGGCCGCGGTAAGCGGGCGGTGGATTCCACGATTTTGGCTGATGCGGTCGCTACCCAGGACACCATCACCCAGTTAATTTCGGCGATCCGCCGCGTCGGGCGGGTGGTGCCCGGTGCCGCTGAGGCGACCACGGCGGTGTGCACCGGGCATGACTACAGCCGCCCCGGTAAGCCGGTGATCGACTGGGACGAGCCCGGCGCCAAGGATGCGTTGGTGTCGGCGCTGGTCAACGATGCGAACGCGCTGTTGGAGGCTCTCGCAGGCCTTGATGAGGACGTGGCGACCGACGAGGGGGTGGCTGCGGCGTTGGCGATGTTGGCGTTGGTCGCCGGCCAAGATGTCGAACCGGCACCCGGTTCTGATGGCACCGACGGGCGGTGGCGCATCGCCCGTAAGGTGGCCCCCGACCGGGTGATCTCGCAAGTCGACACCGAAGCCCGCCACACCCGCAAGTCACCCGAAGCCCGCCGCGACGGGTACCGGGCGCACGTGGTGGCCGAACCCGAGACCGGGATCATCACCGACGAGGCACTGACCAAGGCTGCCGGGACCGAGAACTCCGATGCCGCGGTGGCCGAGCAGTTCCTCGCCGCTGACACCACTACCAGTGGTGGTGGGCGGGAGTGGTATGGCGATTCTGCTTACGGCACAGGCAATTTGCGTGGCGCTATCGACGCTGCCGGCCACGCCGCAGTGATCAAACCCAAACCTCTGCAGGCGCCTGTGGAGGGCGGGTTCACCGTCGACGACTTTGCCGTCGATGAGCAGGCCGCCACAGTGAGTTGCCCGGCCGGGCACACCCGCCCGATCAGCGCGGGCCGGCGAGTGAGCTTCGGTGCGCTATGCCGCACCTGCCCTCTGCTTGCGCAGTGCACTACTTCCAAGACGGGTCGCAAAATCGTTCTGCACCAACGAGATGACATGCTGCGCACCGCCCGCCGGGACTGGGCCACCGACCCGCAATTGCGGGAGGACTACCGCAAGAACCGGCCCAACGTGGAACGCGTCGTCTCTCAGATCGCCAGCCGTGGCGGGCGCCGCCTCAAACTGCGTTACCGCGGCACCGCCAAGAACCACGCCTGGCTGACCCGCCGCACCGCGGGGCTCAACCTACGTAACCTGCTCGGGCGCGGCCTCACCCGCACCGCGGGACTCTGGGCGCTAGCACCCCAGACTGCTTGAAAACACACCCCACCGGGCCCCCACCGGCACCCGCACGGGCCACCCAAAGCCCCTGTCACGGGTCCGGACAGGCCCGCACCGCTGCGATCAGCCCTCACAGGCCGACCGCACGCCACTTCCCGCGCCCGACCCTGCCAGGGGCCAGTCCCAGAAATTGCCTTGTTCAGCGGCCCCCTAGTCCGGAAGCGCTGCGTGTTTTCGAGTCGATCACGTTGACCCTGCGCAGCAGCTTGTGCGACGCGCTGGACGTATTGACAACAGCGGCATGGGAATCGAGCAGTTGAATCGCCCTGGGAATCCCGGAGACTCCTGACCTTGGAAACGAGGATGCAGGGATGCCGAAGGAACAGTTGCCGGGGAAGCCCACGGCGCGTCGATACAGCCCGGAGGAGAAGGCCGCAGCAGCGCGGATGGTCCGTGCCCTGCGGGCCGAGCTGGGCACCGAGCAGGGAACGGTGTCACGGGTGGCGCGCCAGCTCGGCTACGGCGTGGAGTCGGTGCGCTCCTGGGTGCGCCAGGCCGATATCGACGACGGGTACGCCCCTGGGGTTTCCACCGCGGAGTCGGCCCGGATCAAAGAGCTTGAGCAGGAAAACCGAGAACTCAAGCGCGCCAACGAGATTCTGAAGCGAGCGGCGAGTTTCTTCGGGGCGGAGCTCGACCGCCAACACAAGAAATAGTCGACTTTATCGACACCCACCGCGAGGAGTTCGGGGTCGAGCCCATCTGCACCGTCCTGCACACCGCAGGGGTGTCGGTGGCCCCGAGCACCTACTACGACACCAAGACCCGGGCTCCGTCGGCACGAGCCCAGCGTGACGCCGAGCTTGGGCCGGCGCTGCGCCAGCTCTGTGTCGGCTGCCAGGTGAATGGGACCACTTCAGAGCTGGTTTTGCCATGAGCATGGGACCACCTGTTTGCCATTGATGGGACCACCTGGCTGGCGGGTTTGCCAGTTATGGGACCACCCTGGCGTGGCGTGGGTTCTTCCGGTTGTTGGGCCGCTGTATTGGCCCAATGAGCTACCGGGAGGTATCTGTGATCGAGATCGTGGAAATGCTGCGGCTATGGCTGCAGGGGTTGGGGTTGCGGGAGGTGGCCCGGCTATCGGGCAGCGACCGTAAAACGGTGCGGCGGTATGTCGACCGTGCGCGGGTGTGTGGGCTGGACCGTGACGGTGGAGACGGCCAGCTCACCGATGATCTGCTCGCGGCGGTGATCGCCGAGGTCCGCCCGAGCCGGCCTGCCGGCAAGAGCCTGGCGTGGGAGACGATCGCCGCTGAGCATGACCAGATTCGTCAGTGGCTCAAGGGCGGGTTGACGCTGACCAAGGTCCACACGTTGTTGGGGCGTCGGGGTGTGGTGGTGTCGTATCGAACGCTGAACCGTTACGCCACAGCCGAATTGGACTTCGGGCGCCGTCAAGCCACGGTGCCGGTGGCTGACTGCGAACCCGGCGCGGAGGTGCAGGTCGACTTCGGACGTCTCGGCTTGCTCACCGATGCCGCCAATGGCCGGCGCCGGGTGGTGCACGGGTTGATCTTCACCGCGGTGTACTCGCGGCACATGTTCGTCTGGCCCACCTACCGCCAGACACTGCAGGATGTGATCGCCGGGTTCGAGGCCGCGTGGGTGTTCTTCGGTGGGGTGTTTGCGGTGGTGATCCCCGACAATATGAAAGCCATCGTCACCACCGCGCACGCGACCGAATCCCGCCTCAACGATGCGTTCCGCGAGTACGCCCAGGCTCGGGGGTTCGCCGTGGACCCCACGCGGGTGCGCAGCGCCCTCTTAACCGGCTAATAGCGATATCGGATCGGCTGCGACACGCCGTTTTCATGCGGTTCTTGACCGTAGTGGATTGAGATGAGATATCTACATCTCATGGCGAGGGAGCTGTCGGTGGCTGTCGATGACGGCGTCTGGCAGTTGTGCGGCACCGCTGCTGAAGGGTTCGGATTGGTGAACGAGTTCCTCGGATATCTGGCCGACCGGAACTTCTCGCCGCGGACCTGCCGGGCCTACGCCTATGACCTGCTGGCGTTCGCACGATGGCTTGGTGACGAGGATTTGGCACTGGTGGACGTGAATGTCGATGTGCTGCTGCGGTTTTTGACCGCGTGTCGGGAGGCGACGTTGCCGGGTCGGCCGGGTGGCAACGTGTATGCGACTCCTCACGTTCTCGTGGGAAGTTTGGGCTGTAGTCCGCCCAGGCAGAGGTAGATCATTGAGCTCAGTGTTTGCGCGGAGTGGTGGCCGTAGCCGCGGGCGTTGATGAGCCGGATCTTGGCGTTGATGCCTTCGAGAAGACCGTTGGACAGCCCGAGTTCGACGGCGGCGATGATGGCGGTGAAGTAGACCTCGAAGCGTTTGGCTAAGGCGACGAACGCCGGGATCCGACTGCGTTTGGCGGCGGTGATCCATCGGCGTAGGTGCGTGGCGGCGCCGCCGGGTGGGTGGGTGGTCCTGTAGAGATCACGCAGCTGTTCTTTGAGTGTCCAGGCGCGTCCGATGTGGCGTTCGGTGCGGGCGATCTGGTTAACCAGTGCGCGTTTGTCGTCGGTGAGGTTGTTTTCTGCGGTGCGCAGTGCCCAGCGGGTGGTGCGCCATTGTGCAGATGTCATGGCGCGGCGCCCGGGTCCGGTGGCGGCTTGGGCATACACCGCATCGAGTGCTCGGTTAACCCATCGGGTGATGTGGAACGGGTCAAAGCAGATCGTGGCGTGTGGGAGGTGGGTTCGGGTAGCTCGGGTGAAGGCAGCCGAGACGTCCATGCTGACTGCCTCGATGTGGGTGAGCTGCGACTGCGGTTGGGATTGATAGAAATTGGCCAACGACTGTTCGCTTCGGCCGGGTTGGATATCGACCACGGTGCCGGTGTCATGATCGCCGATGATGGTCAGGTATCGGTGTGGGTGTCGGTAGCAGACCTCGTCGACGCCAATGCGATACAGGGTCTGCAGGCGGCGGGCATCGAGCAGTTCGGTGACCCCGCGGGTGATGATCGCTGTGACAGTTTCCCAGGAGCAGCGCATCAGGGTGGCCACTGAGGTGCGATCGGTGCGCTGGGCCAGCCACAGCACCATGTCTTCGAAGTCGCGGGTGTGACGCGCACCCGGACGAGCCCAGGGCAGTTCTTCGGTGCGGATCCCGCAGTGCGGGCAGTCCAGTCGGCGGATCTCATAGACCAGCCATAGCCGGCATCGGCCCAGGTCCAAGTGGCGCCAGCGGCGCCGCCGCCGGTCATAGACCGCGTTTACTCGCGTCCCGCATGGGCAGCGCAACAATCGGGCACGAGGCCGCATCGTCACTTCGACGTCGTGATCACCGATCGACACGTCAGTGACCGATGCACCGGCAATCTGCAGCAGGCGGTTAAATGCAGTAGAGACGCGCACGCGGTCGTCCTCCGGGTTGAGGTTGGTGTGGTAACCCCGAAACCTAGAGCCACGCCACGTGCGCGTCGCTCATTTCACCCGCGACACGCCAAGCATGGTCTACCGCAACAAAATCCACCGCTGAACAGCAGAAAGGCGCCCACGAAAACACGTGGAGCGCCACGTGTATTCGATCCGCGACGGCCGCAATCTGGGGTATGCGCCGGCGACGATCAATCGGCGGTTGGCGGCAATCTCGAGCTTGTACGCGTTCCGGGAGATGCGTGACCCGCACGCGCCTAATCCTGTTCGCGGAGGGCGCGCGGCCCGAATGCGTTCGCGTGGTGAGCGTTCCGGGATACTGGCGCATGTGGCCAAGCCGAAGTCGCGGTCAACGTTGCGGGTCCGCGGGCCGCGTCGATTGCCGCGGGGGTTGACG
>NZ_JCALCK010000019.1:0-19621 GCF_059812285.1 Mycobacterium sp. NGS62
GCGTGACGATGTCAAAACCCGGGTCGGGTTGGTCGAGGGTGCCCAAGAAGGCCTGCAGCGCCTGCTGGTCGCCGGAGACCTCCAGGCCCGGTGAGGTGAAATCGCCTGCGGCGACCGCCAGCAGCCGGGCCTTGGTTTCCAACGCCACTGTCGCGTTCGCCGTCGCGGCCTCGGCGGAAACCTTGCGGTGTACCAGCACGCCGTTGCGCAGCGTCAGCCGATAGGTGGCGCCCAAGTCGGCGAAAGAAACATCGAAGGCGAGATCGAGCGCCCACGCGCGGGGCCCGTTGACGCTGGCGGCCAGCACGTCGAAAATCTGCTCCGGGGAAAGCTGTGCCAGCACGGATGGCGAACCGACCTGGCCGACCGTGCCGAAGTTGCCGCCCCGCAGCTCGAGCGCGCCGCACAGAAAGAAGTTGCGCCAGGTCGCGTTCTCGGCGCCGTAGGCCAGCTGCTCGAGAGTGTCGGCGTAGAGGTTCCGGGCGCCGGCATGGGTGCTGTCAGCGAATACAGCATGGTCGAGCAGTGTTGCCGCCCAACGGAAATCACCGGAGTCGAAAGCCTGCCGGGCGAGTTCTACCACCCGGTCGATCCCACCCATCGCGTCGACGTAGCGGGTGGCCAGGGCCTCGGGAGGATGCGGCCAAAGCCGGCCTGGGTTGCCGTCGAACCAGCCCATGTAGCGCTGGTATATGGCCTTCACGTTGTGGCTGACCGACCCGTAGTAGCCATGGGTGTGCCATGCCCTTTCCAGCGCAGGCGGCAATTCGAGCGTCTCTGCGATCTCGGCGCCGGTGTGGCCCCGGTTGAGCAGCCGCAGTGTCTGATCGTGCAGGTAGGCGTACAAGTCGCGCTGCAGCGACAGAAACTCCAGAATCCGATCGCGCCCCCAGGTCGGCCAATGGTGAGAAGCAAATACCACGTCGGTACGCTCGGCGAAGGTGTCGATCGCCTCGGTGAGATATCCCGCCCAGGCACGCGGATCACGTACCAGCGCGCCGCGCAAAGTCAGCAGGTTGTGCAGATTGTGGGTGGCGTTCTCGGCCATGCACAAGGCGCCGAATCCTGGAAAGTAGAAGTGCATCTCGGCGGGAGCTTCGGTGCCCGGGGCCATCTGGAATTCGATCTGCACGCCGTCGATGACACGCGACTCACCGGTGGACTGGATGTCTACGGTCGGGAGTATCAGAGCAACCTCTCCGGTGGACGGCGCTTGCCCGAGTCCACAACCCACATGGCCCTGCGGCCCGCGGGCCAACGGTGTGCCGTACATGTAGGTGGCTCGCCGCAGCATCGCCGTTCCGGCGTAAACGTTTTCCTGCACCGCGTGCTCGGTGAACCCGGCCGGGGCCAGCACCGCCACCCTTCCGTCATCCACCTCCGCCTGTGAGGTGACGCCTAACACGCCGCCGAAATGGTCTACGTGACTGTGGGTATAGATCACCGCGACCACGGGTCGCTCACCACGGTGCGTGCGGTACAACGTCAAAGCTGCCGCTGCCACTTCGGTGCACACCAGCGGGTCGATGACGATGACGCCGGTGTCACCCTCGACGAAGCTGATATTGGAGATGTCAAGGCCGCGGACTTGATAGATGCCCGGGACCACTTCGTAGAGGCCCTGTTTGGTGGTCAGCGTGGACTGCCGCCACAAGCTGGGGTGCACCGATGCCGGCGCGTCGCCGGTGAGAAACGAGTAAGCGTCGTTGTCCCAGACCACGCGGCCGTCGGCCGCCCTGATGACGCAGGGCGTCAACGCCGCAATGAATCCCCGATCGGCGTCGGTGAAATCTCTTGTGTCATCGATAGGAAGAGCGGAGGCCGGAAGCTGTTGTCCCACCGTCATGAGATTGCCATCGACCCGTCCTGACCGCAGCATTACGACACATTTCGGGAAATTGCAGGATTGGTTTTCACAGTGAGAATTGTCAAAATGCGTATAAGAATCGTTATTTTGCCAATTTCGTTCTCCCGGTCGGCGCACCCGGCATACTGCCAGGACGGTCGGCTAACGGTGGCCGCCACAACTACCAAGGAGAACAGGTGAATCGGTCAGTGACAATCGCTGCAGCAGCGTCGGCGATCGTGATCGTAGGTCTCTCAGGCTGTTCGAGTAACAAGTCGACGACGAGCGGTACCGAATCGTCGCAGGGATCCAGCACATCGGCGCAGAGCTCAGCCGGTGCGTCGAATGCGAAAGTCACCATTGATGGCAAGGACCAAAACGTTCAAGGCACCACGGTGTGCAGCACTGCGGGCGGCCACGTCAACATTGCCATCGGCGGGCAAACGTCCGGTATCGCCGCGGTTCTCACTGATGCCAACCCGCCCGAGGTGAAGTCGGTCGGTCTGGGCAATGTCAACGGCGTGACCCTCGGTTACATGCCGGGCGCCGGGCAGGGCAACGCCAGCGCCACCAAGGACGGCAACAGCTACAAGATCACCGGGACGGCAACCGGGGTCGACATGGCCAACCCGATGCAGTCGGTCAACAAACCCTTCGAGATCGATGTGACCTGTTCGTAAGTTTCCGACACGAAATTATTTTCCGGCAAGGTCGTAGACCGTGCTGTCGCCGATCTTCCGCGGGGCGTAATGCGTCTTCACCCAGGCCGTGATCTGCGCTGCGGCGCTAGCAGCGTCACGGTGGTGACGCGGGCCGCCGGGGCCAGGCGCGTTGTTGCCCTCGATGAAGTACCGGACCTGGTGGGCGACAACATATTGCTGGAACTGGGTGAGCGTAGGCGAGTTGTCTGCGCCGCTGAAACCGCCGATCGCCATGACCGACTTGCCGGTGCTCAATTCCAGGCTGCCGACACTGTGCGAGCCGATGGTTGCAGCGGCCCACCGGTTGTCGGTTGCGGTCAGCATCGCTTTCAGCGCGGTGTTGTCGGAAGGCGGGCGGTGGCCATGACCGCGCCCGGGCGGTCCGAATTCACGGTCAGGCCGCGGCGGCCCCGAGATCGGGACTCCGCCACCGTGATTCGCGAGGACGGTTTCGATGGTGTAGGCGGCGGTGCCCGCCAGGCCGAACAGCAGCCCGAACGCCGCTACCGCCGCAGCGTAGCGTCCAAGTTGGCGGCCACCGATCACCAGCACCGATGCCACCACCACCGACCCGACCAGCACCACCCACCGCAGCCAGGGCAGCCACTCCGGAGTGCGGTCGAGCAGGACGAAATTCCATCCGCCCGTGACTGCGGCCATCGCAGCCAACGTGGCCCGGACCGTCGTAGACCGCCTGCGTTGCCACAGTTCTCGTGCAGCGATGCTCACCACCGCGGCGACCGCGGGTGCCAGCGCCACCGTGTAATAGGGATGCATGATGCCGCGCATGACGCTGAACACGCCGCCGGTGACCAGCAGCCACCCGCCCCAGAGCACCAGGCCGGCTCGGGTGCGGTCGGTTCGTGGTGCGGTTCGGATCAACCACAGGGCGGCAGCCAACCCGATGAGCGCCGCGGGCAGCAGCCAGGAAATCTCGGTCCCCATCGAAGGCCCGAACATCCGGGTAGCTCCGGCGGCACCGCCGAACATCGGTGACCCACCAGGGCCGCCGCCGCCCGGCCCGCCACCGTGGCCACCTACGGGGTTGCCGTCGCCGCCGAATACCCGGCCCATCCCGTTGTAACCGAGGGCCAACTGCAGCAGGCTGTTGTCGGTGGAACCGCCGATGTAGGGCCGAGACCCCTTGGGCCATAGGCTAACCAGGGCGAGGAACCAGCCACTCGCGGCGATCATGCTGGCCACCCCGATTACCAGAGTGCGCAGCCGGGTCCAGAGGCTGCCCGGTACCGCTACCAAGACCACCAACGCCAACGCCGGGGCCACCAGCAACGCCTGCAGCAGCTTGGTCAAGAACGCGAAACCGAGCGCGACACCGGCCAGCGCGACCCACCGATTCGGTGATGCATCGAGGGCGCGGACGGCGCAATACCCGGTGACTACCAGGAGCAGGACCAGCAGGGCATCGGGGTTATTGAACCGAAACATCAACGCCGCCACCGGGGTCAGTGCCAGCGCCGTACCGGCGAGCAGACCGGCGCCCGCACCGCTGGTTCGGCGCACCGCGCCGTACAGCAGGGCCACCGAAGCGACTCCCATCAATGCCTGCGGTGCCAGCATCGACCAGCTGTTGAAGCCGAACAACCGGCCAGATAATCCCATTACCCACATCGCAGCCGGGGGCTTGTCGACGGTGATGGCGTTGCCGGGATCCAGGGAGCCGAACAACAGCGCCTTCCAGCTTTGCGTGCCGGCCTGCACGGCGGCGGCGTAGAACTCGTTGGCGTACCCGGCGGCGCCCAGGCCCCACAGATACAGAACGGCCGTTGCGGCCAGCAGCGTCCATAGCGCCGGCCGCACCCATCGCGACTGGCGACCCGGACTCATCGGCGCCGATGTCAGCGCTGGTGCTGCGTCTGTCACAAGTGTCATTGCCCGACCTCCCCGGTGTGGGCAGCGCGGCGTCGCGGGCGAAACACCCAGTCGCGCAGGAGTACGAACCGCAGCACGGTGGCCGCCAGGTTGGCGAGCACCAATACGGCGAGCTCGAACACCCGATGCGGGTCGGTCAAGCCGTGCAAGATTGCCAGCGAACCGCTGGTCAGCAGCAGGCCGACGCCGAACACCACCAGTCCCTGGGCTTGGTGCCTGGCCGCCCCGGTGCGACCCCGCACCCCGAACGTGAACCGACGGTTCGCGGCGGTGTTGCCCACCGCCGTTACCAACAGCGCGATCAGGTTGGCGGGCTGGGGGCCCAAATGGCGCAGCAGTACGAACAACACCAGGTAGGCCAGCGTGCTGCAGAGCCCGACGGTGGCGAAGTGCACGCTTTGGCTCAACAGCGAACGTGGCGCACCCGCTCGACTGCCGAATTGCGCGCCGATCGCCTGAACCGGGATCCGCCCGGCGGCAAAGCCTTTGAGTAGCCGGGCGATGCCCTTGAGGTCGGCCAGTGCGGTGGAGATGATGTCGACGCGGCTGTCGGGATCGTCGACCCAGTCCACCGGCACCTCGTGGATACGCAGTCCGCTGCGTTCGGCCAGCACCAGCAACTCGGTATCGAAGAACCAACCGGTATCGGCCACATACGGCAACAGTTGCCGCGCGACGTCTGACCGGATCGCCTTGAACCCGCACTGGGCATCACTGAATCGCGCCGCCAGCGTCGACCGCAGAATCAAGTTGTAGCAACGAGAGATCATCTCGCGCTTTGCCCCCCGCACCACCCGTGAACCCCGTCCGAGCCGAGTCCCGATGGCCAGGTCGGAATGCCCGGAAATCAGTGGCGCCACCAACGGTGCCAGCGCGGCCAGGTCGGTCGACAAATCGACGTCCATGTATGCCAACACTGGAGCATCGGATTCCGACCACACCGCATGCAGGGCGCGACCGCGGCCTTTCTGTTCCAGCCGAACCGACCGAACTTCGGTGATCTGGTCAGCTAACGACTCCGCGATAACCGGAGTGGCATCCGTACTGGCGTTGTCGGCGATGGTGATCCGGAACGTGAAGGGCAACTCCTCGGACAGATAACGATGCAGACGACGGACCGAATCAGCAAGGGCGGCTTCTTCGTTGTACACCGGAACCACGACGTCAAGCACCGGAGCGCCGCGTTGGGCTGCGATCAGTGCGGCGTTGGCCCGCACGGCGAATTCGGGACCGGGCATGCCGGGGGTCACTGCGATCGTCATTCCTCGATCCTGGGGGTCGGGTGTGGGGGTTGAGTGGGCGATTGTTATGCGCCCGCTGTGGATCCGTGGGACAGGTCGTATACCGCTACCCCGTCGATGGTCCGCGCCGGGTAGTTCGCCGCCACCCATTGCGCGATGCGGTTGGCGTCGTCGCCGCCGGTCGGCGTTGCATGCCGGTGCCGCATCATGGCGCCGCCGACGAAGTAATGGATGCGGCCTCGTGCGACGTAATCCCGGAACTGGGCCGGCGTCGGGGACGGATCGGTGCCGTTGTACCCGCCGACAGCCATCACCGGTGTGCCAGTGGCCAATTGGTAACCAGCCGCGTTGTTCGACCCGACCGTGGCGGCCGCCCAGGTGTAGCGCCCGGCGTCGGTGCGCAGCAACGCTGTCAAGGCGGCAGAGGGTTTTGGTGAGGCGAGCAGGCCGACCGGACCACCGCAGGCCGGCGGGGGCGGACCGCCATGGTGCCAGCGATGTGTGCGGGGGCCGGCGGACGGAACGGCACCGTCGTGCGGCGTAGCCACCGTCGCCAGCGAGTATGCGGTCGGACCGGCCAGCGACACCACCACCGCAACCGCCGCCAGTACGCGCGCCGCGGGAGCCGTGAGCCTACTGGCGGCGAGCATCAGCAGGCCGACGGTTAGACCACTGCCCAAAATCGTGAACCGCAGCCACGGCAACCATGATGAAACCCGTTCCAGCAGAACATAATCCCACACCGTCGTACTGATCACCATGGCTGCGAGCGTGCACGCGGCGCCGAGGTCGTCTCGATGCCGCCACAATAAAGCGGATCCGATGCCGATACCGGCGGCAACCGCCGGCGCCAACGCCACCGTGTAATAGGAGTGCACGATCCCATTGGCGTAGCTGACCACCGCACCGGTCACCACCAGCCAACCGCCCCACAACAACAGGGCGGCGCGAACGGTATCGGTGCGTGGGGCATGGCGGGTGATCCATAACCCGGCGGCGATCGCGATCACCGCTGCGGGCAACAGCCAGCTGATCTGTCCTCCCATCGAGGGGCCGAACAGGCGGCCGGCGCCGACATCGAAGTTGGTGTTTCCCAGCCCTCCAACCTCGTCGCCGGTCAGCCGGCCGAGCCCGTTGTAGCCCAGCGTGAGTTCGAGGATCGAGTTGTGTTGTGAACCACCGATATACGGTCGCGATGATGCCGGCCACACCTCAACCAGCAGTAGGTACCACCCAGCCGAGACCAGCAGCGCCAGCGTCGCACCCAGCAGCCGTCGCAGCCGGGTGCGCGGCGACGCGGCCGCCGCGAGCAGATACACCAAGGCGAACACCGGTAGCACCAGCAAGGCCTGCAGCATCTTGGTCAAGAACCCAAACCCGACCGCAATACCCGCCAACGGCAACCACCACGCGCCGGCACCGTCGTCCAGCGAGCGCAGCACACAGTAGGCCGCTATCACTAACAGCAGCACCAGCAACGCGTCAGGATTGTTGTAGCGGAACATCAGCGCTGCCACCGGTGTCAGCGCCAGCACGGTCCCGGCGAGTAGCCCGCCCGGCACGCCAGCGGTGCGGCGCACCGCGGCATACAGCACTCCGACCGCGGCCACCCCTTCCAGCGCCTGTGGTACCAGCAGGCTCCACGAGTTGAGGCCGAACAACCGCACCGAGGCGCCGATCACCCACAGTGCAGCCGGTGTCTTGTCCACCGTGATCGAGTTGGCGGCGTCAGTAGACCCGAATAGAAACGCAGTCGGATTCTGCGCACCGGCTTGCGCGGCGGCGGTGTAGAAGGCGTTGGCCCATCCGCTCGCCGACAGGTTCCACAGGTACAGCAGGGCCGTAGTGGTCAGCAGGACGATCACCGCACCGGAGACGCGCGGGAATCCGCCCACGCGCGCCGGCGATTGCCGGGCCGCAGTGAGGGTCACGCCCCGATCGCCACGGCCCTCCATGAGCCGACGATGGGTGGCACCTATGCGTCAGCTGTGAAGGGAAGGCGCACGATGAATTCGGTGTGACCGGGGGCGCTCTGCACCGCGATCGTGCCGCGGTGGGCCCGGATCACCGCCGAGACGATCGCCAGGCCGAGGCCGGTGCTACCGCCCGTCCGGGAACGCGAGGTGTCGCCGCGAGCGAACCGCTCGAACACCTCGGACTGCAGCTGCTCGGGGATGCCCGGGCCGTTGTCGATGACCTTGAGCACAGCGTGTGTGGGGTCGGCGGCCAATTGGGTCGTCACCACGGTGCCCGGTCCGGTGTGCACGCGCGCGTTGGTGAGCAGGTTGCCCAGGACCTGCTGCAGCCGCGCGGCATCGCCGCCCACGATCACCGGCTCGGCGGGCAGGTCGAGCTTCCACTGATGATCCGGGCTGGCGACGTGCGCATCGCTGACCGCGTCGACCGCCAGCCGGGACAGATCCACCCGCTCGCGCTCCAGCGGCCGGCCGGAGTCCAACCGGGCCAACAGCAGCAAGTCCTCCACCAAGCGCGTCATCCGCTCGGTCTCGGATTCGACCCGGCTCAACGCGTGCGCCACCGCATCGCTGTCACCGTCGTTTGGCCGCATGCGTTGCGCCAGTTCGGCATAGCCACGGATCGCCGCCAGCGGAGTGCGCAACTCGTGGCTTGCGTCGGCGACGAACTGCCGCACTCGGGTTTCGCTGGCCTGCCGCGTCGAGAGTGCGGTGGCTATATGGTCGAGCATCCGGTTCACCGCCAACCCGAGCCGTCCGACCTCGGTGTAGGGGTTGGCGTCTGGTTCAGGAACCCGCACCGGGAGCGCCACTTCACCGCGGTCCAGCGGAAGGCCGACCACTTGCCCGGCGGTTTGTGCGACCCGGGTCAACGGCGCCAGGGCACGACGGATGATCATCACGCCGGCGGTGGTTGCGGCGGCCACCGCAACGACCGTCACGACCCCGAATATCAGCAGCACCCGGATCAGGGTGTTGTCGACGTTAGCCAAGGGCAAGCCGGTGATGATGACATTGCCGCCACGCCGTGCGTGCGTGGCGACCACTCGGTAGCGCCCCAGGCCGTCGAGATCACGAGTTACCGGACCGCGGCCCGCGGCGACCTCGCGTAGCTGCGCCTTGGCATCGTCGGTCAACATTCCCCGCTCGCCCTGACCGGTGAGATAGCCGGCGTCAACCGTGGTGCCGTTGTCGAGCACTGCCGCAACGATGCCGACGGGCTGACCCGGCGCGTCGAGGAACAGCGGGCCCGGGCCGGGCCGGTGGATCGGGCGACGACGGTCGTGCCGCCACGGCAGCGGTGGTGGCGGCGGTGCGCCGTAGATGTCCGCCGAGCGGTGCGCGACTTTGCGTAGTTCTTGGTCGACCTGCCCCACCAGGTACTGATGCAGGGCGAGCTCGGTAACCGCCCCGATCCCCACGCACGCGATCGCCAGCACGATGACTTGGCCGACCAGCAGCCGAACCCGAAGCGACCAGGTTCGCCGAGCGCTAGCCGGCCGGCTTGAGGACATAGCCCGCGCCACGCAGCGTATGGATCATGGGCTCGCGCCCGTTGTCGACCTTCTTGCGCAGGTAGGAGATGTAGAGCTCGACGATGTTGGACCGGCCGCCGAAGTCGTAGCTCCATACCCGGTCCAGGATCTGTGCCTTGCTCAACACCCGCTTGGAGTTGCGCATCATGAACCGCAGCAGCTCGAACTCGGTGGACGTCAACGAGATCGGATCTCCGGCGCGGGTCACCTCGTGGCTGTCTTCGTCGAGAACCAGGTCGCCGACGACGAGTTGCGCACCGCTGTCGACCGTCGTCACCCCGGTGCGACGCAACAGCGCCCGCAGTCGCAGCACCACTTCTTCCAGGCTGAACGGTTTGGTGACGTAATCGTCGCCGCCGGCGGTGAGCCCGGCGATGCGATCCTCCACCGCATCCTTGGCGGTGAGCAGCAGCACCGGTAGTTGGGGGGTGTGTTCGCGTAGTTTGCGTAATACGTCGAGCCCGCTCATGTCCGGCAGCATGATGTCCAGGACGACGACGTCTGGGCGCTGGGCACGGGCCGCGGCCAGGGCCGACGAGCCATCACCGGCAGTGGCGATGTTCCAGCCTTCGTAGCGCAGCGCCATCGACACCATTTCAGCCAGCACGGCCTCGTCGTCGACCACCAGCACATTGATCGGGTTACCGTCGGCCCGGCGCATCACCACACGCTCGGCCGATGCCGGGGATTGGCTCACAGTTCCCAAGTATGCGCGCCCGGATGAGCCGCTACTGTGGCACTCCTATGCGCGGGCTGTGAGCCCCGGTCGACCGGGCTAATACCAGTATCGGCGGCCGCCGACCGGGCGGCCGACGCTGCCCAGGACCCAGAAGATTGCGCCGATGACGAGCAAGATGATCCCAAGCACCCATAACAAGTGGATGCCGAACACGAATCCGAGGATCAACAGGATGATTCCGAGGACGATCATGACATCTCCATTTCAACGAGGTGTTCGATGTCAATTGCGGGCATCGAACTGGGCTGCGGCAACTGACAGTCCGCCACTTTCGGGTTGACGCCGGCGTAGTTGAGCGGTCCGGCAATTACGGTGAGCGCGATCGTCCCCGCCGAGGCGCAACTCGTGTCACCGCCTTTGAAGTAGTCCCGCTGCCAAGCAGCAATGACTCCGATGATTAGCCATACCAGCACAATCGTGCCGATAGCTCCGCTATACCGCACTGCGACCTCCATTGTGTCCACACAATGCACTGTTGGACCCGTGTTTACCCTGCCGGCTCGGCTTCAAAACCTGGCCGCAGTTGGCCGTAGCGAGACAATCCTCGGTTGAGGAGAAAACACGTGGCCTGTATCCCTAACGGCCCCTTCCAATCCGGGTGTGGACCGCGCGCGGTGGCTGACAGCGTGGGTACCGTCGTCAGCTGTAGCCGAGCAGCTCAGCCATCTTCGGGATGACCGCCTGCAGCGCCTTGAATGGCCGCATCATGACCTTGACCGAGACGATCTTTTCGTCGTCATTCCAATGCACCATGTCGATGCCGTTGACGTAGACCCCGTCGATATTCGCGGCGAATTCCAATATTGCCGAGCGGTCGTTGTGCCATTGCTCGACATAGTGAAAGTCGCTGTTTGCGAACAATTTTCCTGCCGCTGTCAGGTACGCAACGGCTTTCGTGCGGCCTTCCTGCGGAGTGAAAACGGCCGGCGAATAAAAGACGGCGTCGTCGGCCAGCAATTCGCCGATTTCGTCGACCCGGCCGGCCTCGACGATTTCGACCCAACGCTGCATCACGGGTGGCGTCATAGCGCGATCCTTGCAGACGGTAGCTTCAGCAGCGTGGAGAACCTGGAAGCGGTCGCGGACTGGATGTCGCAGCATGGCCTGGGCGAAGGGCCGCTGGAAGATATTTCCGAGCTCAGCGGCGGAACGCAGAACATCATGCTGCGGTTCACCCGGGCCGGACGGTCTTACGTGCTGCGGCGCGGGCCCCAACACCTGCGCCCGCGCAGCAATACCGTGATTCTGCGGGAAACCCGGGTATTGGCGGCGCTGGCCGGTTCCGACGTACCGCACCCGGGTCTGATTGCCACCTGCGATGACGCGGGCGTGCTCGGCGACGCTGTCTTCTATCTGATGGAGCCCGTCGACGGATTCAATGCCGGCGAAGAGCTGCCGCCGCTGCATGCCGGCGATCCCAGCGTGCGGTTCGGGATGGGGCTGTCGATGGCTGATGCGCTGGCCAGGCTGGGCGCCGTCGACCATGTCGCTGTCGGTCTGGCCGATTTCGGCAAGCCGGAGGGCTTCTTGGAACGCCAAGTGCCGCGGTGGCTTTCAGAGCTGGAGTCCTACAGCGAATTCGAGAACTATCCCGGACCCGACATTCCCGGCGTCGACGACGTCGCGAAATGGCTCGACGAACACCGGCCGTCGCACTGGAAACCGGGCATCCTGCATGGTGACTACCACGCCGCCAACGTGATGTTTTCCCGAACCGGCCCGGAAGTCTTCGCGATCGTGGACTGGGAGATGTGCACGATCGGCGACCCGCTGCTGGACTTGGGCTGGCTGCTTGCCACGTGGCGGCAGACCGACGGATCCAGCGTGTTCGCCCACACGCTCACCGAGGTCGGGGGTTTGGCCAGCGCCGAGGACCTGATCGAGCGCTACGCGCGCAACACCACCCGCGACCTGTCGCAGATCACCTGGTACACCGTGCTGGCCTGCTTCAAGCTCGGCATCGTGATCGAGGGCACGCTGGCACGCGCCTGTGCCGGCAAGGCGCCGCGGGAGGTCGGCGACCAACTCCACGCGGCCACGGTGAAACTGTTCGAGCAGGCGCTGATGCTGATGGACGAGCAACATTGATCGACTTCGACATACCCGCCGACTTGGCGGCCCAGCGCGACGAGATCCGGGCATTCGTCAGCGAGCAGGTGGTGCCGTACGAGACAGATCCGCGGCTGACCCGCCACGGACCTGACGACGATCTGCGGGCCGAGTTGGTGGAGCTGGCCCGAAAGGCGGGGCTCCTGACCTTCCAGGCGCCCAAGTGTTTCGGCGGTCGGGAGCCGTCACACCGCGAGCAGGCGGTGCTGTTCGAAGCGGCCGGTTGGTCGACGCTGGGTCCGGTGGCGCTCAACTGTGCCGCCCCCGACGAGGGCAACATGTACCTGCTCGGCAAGGTCGCCACCCAACACCAGGCAGAACAGTTCCTGGTACCGGTCATCGACGGACGGCAGCGGTCGGTGTTCGCGATGACCGAGCCGGACGGCGCCGGTTCCGATCCCGACCAACTGGCGACCACAGCCGAGTTCGACGGCGACCACTACGTGATCAACGGACTCAAGTGGCTGATCACCGGGGCGCACGGCGCACGCACCTGGATCATCATGGCGCGGGTTGCGCCGAACCCGCACGGACCGGACGGCCCGACGCTGTTCCTGTGCGACGGCGCAACGCCGGGCATCGAGCTCGAACGGGTGATGTCGACGATGGACCGCAACTACGTCGAGGGCCACGGCGTGGTGCGCTTCACCGGCTTGCGGCTACCGGCATCGGCGGTGCTCGGGGAGGTGGGCCAAGCGCTGCGCTACGCGCAACTGCGACTGGCCCCGGCCCGGTTGACGCATTGCATGCGATGGCTGGGCGCCGCGACGCGCGCACAGTCGATCGCAGTGCAGCACGCCCGCACCCGCACCGCTTTCGGCAAGCCACTCGGCGAGCACCAAGGCGTGGGCTTCATGATCGCCGACAACGAGATCGCCTTGCAGCAATGCCGGCTGGCGATCTGGTGGGCCTGCTGGACCCTGGACAACGGCAGCAAGGGCCGACACGAAAGCTCGATGGTGAAGGCCTACGTATCCGAGGAATTGTTCAAGGTCGCCGACCGCTGCGTACAGATCCTCGGCGGCATCGGCATCTCGGATGAGACACCGGTCGGGATGATCTTTTCCGACATGCGGGCCTTCCGGCTCTACGACGGCCCGACCGAGGTGCACAAGTACGCGATCGCCCGCCGGGTGCTGCGCACACCGTGACCGGGCGCGCCGACTAGTCCGCCGTCAGCTGCACCGCCGTCAACGCGTCATCCAACGTCGGGTACATCGAGAAGACCTTGTCCAGACCGGTCAACTGAATCGGCCTATTCGTGGCCGCATTGTTCGCCACCAACGCCACTTGAGCCGATTTGCTGACCTTCTCCTGAGTGGCCACCAGAATCCGGAGCCCCGCCGACGCCATGAATTGCACGGCGGACAGTTCGATGACGAGTACCGTCGGATCCTCGGCAAGCGCGCCTGCGATCGCCGCCTCGAATGCGGCCGCGGTACTCAAATCGATTTCACCGCCGACGCTGACCACCGTGACCCCATTACGGTGCCCAATGGATGTGGTGATCGGAACTGGAGCAGACAACGGCCATCCTTATTGTGTGGCGTGGTATCGCTCGTGGCGGGGACGGTGCCGACCCATGACCCGCCGTCGCAATCTGCTTGAAATAGTACTTCACCGGCTGCCCCGCGGAGACTAAGTTACTCTTGCCCCAACGTGTGCGGGCTGCCGTTGGGTATCGCCGAGAGCGGGAGGTTCGATGTCGGATCCGTCGCTAGGTTTTGTAGGGACTAACGCCGTCACGCAGACGGTGGGCGTCTCCAGCGAGGGTTTGCTGCCGCAACTGGTTCAGCATCTGCGGCAGAACCGCAGCACCCTGCGTGAGGAATGGGCCCGGCGCATCACCGAGGCGGAGTTGCTGACCGCAATGACGCCGGAGGAGATCTTCTCCGAAGCCACCGCTGTCTACGACAACTACGTCGAAGTGCTCGAGACCGGAAGCGTCGAAGCGCTGCAGGACTACGCGCGAGACTTGTCCGAACGGATCATTCCGCGTGGGGTGGAAACGCACGAGGTCGTCGGCATCGTGCTGCTGCTGCGCGACGTGCTCGCCCGCTCGTTGTTCGAGAAGTACCAGACCGACTTCGACCTGCTCAACCGGGTACTCGACGCCTATGAGCCGGCCGCCAACCGGATCGCCAACACCGTCGCGGTGAGCTTCGTCCAGGAGCGCGAGCGCATCATCCGCCAACAGCAGGAGGCCATCCGCGAGCTGTCCACGCCGGTACTGCAAGTGCGTGAACAGCTGCTGATCCTGCCCATCATCGGCATCCTTGACAGCCAGCGCGCCCGGCAGGTCACCGAGCAACTGCTGCGCGCGATTCGGGCCAACCGGGCCAAGGTCGTCGTCATCGACGTCACCGGTGTCCCCACCATCGACTCCACGGTGGCCAACCACTTGGTGCAGACAGTCGACGCGTCCGGACTGATGGGCGCCAGCGTGATCATCACCGGCCTGTCGTCGGAGATCGCGCTGACCCTAGTGACCATCGGGCTCGACCTTTCCAAGATGAACGCCGTCGGTGACCTGCAGGGCGGCATCGAAGAAGCCGAACGACTGCTGGGCTACGAAGTCTCCCGTACCGGCGAGCAGAGCGGGTGAGCACAGCGATAAGGAGCAATTGAGAGCGCCTATGCCGGTACCCATCCTGAAACAGGGCGCGATCCTCATCGCTTCGGTGCAGGCCGCCCTGACCGACTCCGACACCGAACGGCTCCGCGAAGACCTGATGGAACGCGTGAGCCGGTTTCGCGCGCAGGGAATCATCGTCGACGTCACCGCCATTGACGTGATGGACTCGTTCGCCGCCCGGTCGCTGCGCACCATCGCGCACATGACCCGGCTGCGCGGTGCGGACACCGTGATCGTGGGCCTGCAGCCCGAGGTGGCATTCGCCATGGTCCAGCTTGGGCTGGTGTTCGACGACATGTACACCGCCCTGGACCTGGAAGAAGGTCTCGCACTGCTGAATCGGCAACTGGGCCTGCGCAAACCGATCGGACCCGACGGTGCTGGATGACGTGCTAGTCGGCATCGATAATCCAGACGACATCGTCTCCGCGCGTCAGGCCGGACATCATCTGGCCCGCGAGCTCGGTTTCTCCCTGACCGACGTGACCATGATCGCCACGGCGATCTCCGAAATCGCACGCAACATCACCAGCTACGCCGGTCGCGGCGCGGTACGAGTCATGGTGGCCGACCGGGAGGAACGAAAGGCGTTGGTAGTGCGCGCCGAAGACCAGGGCCCCGGCATCGCCAACATCGAAAGGGCGCTCGAGGACGGGTATTCGACGGGCCGTGGTCTGGGCATGGGCCTGCCCGGCGCGCGCCGCCTGATGGACCGGCTGATCGTGGACTCCACCCCCGGCGAGGGGACGACCATCGAGATGTGGAAGTGGATTCCGCCCAATGGCTGAACACGGCTGGCTCGGACCGTTCGAATGGGCGGCCAAAGCTCGACCCCGACCGGGCGAGCAGGTTTGCGGCGACCGTCCGATCGCAGTTCCCGTCAACGGAACCGGGGCGTTGGTCGGCGTGGTGGACGGGCTCGGTCACGGCACCGAAGCGGCAAGAGCGGCGCTGTGCGGGGTCGAAGTCCTGCGGGAAGCCTGCGCCGAGCCGCTCGATGTCCTGGTCCGGCGCTGCCACCACGCAATGGCCGACACCAGGGGCGCGGCAATGACATTGGCGCAGATCGACTTTCCGTCCAACACGCTCCGCTGGATCGGCATTGGCAACGTCAGCGCCAACCTCGTGGCCAAAAAGCCGGGCGGTGTCCACGTGCGGTCGTCGGCGCGGCTCGTCGGCGGCATCGTCGGATACCGACTCCCCGAAGTCCTCAGACCGCAGGATGCCACAATCCGTCCCGGTGATCTGCTCGTCATCGCCAGCGACGGCATCGCCGACGACCATCTCGACGACATCGATTTCGCCGCACCTGCTTTCGTGATCGCCGAACAGATCATGAGTCGGCACAGCAAGGATAACGACGATGCGTTGGTGCTGACCGCGCGACACCGAGGCGCATCGGGATGACGCGCGCCGACGACGATGATGCCGGCGTAGCCGGGATCGAGGAGTGGCGCCGATGACGAACGCCTACGACTTCCACGTCGCGTATGCCGCCGCGCTGCGGTCTTACCTGGAGGCGCGCACCGAAGCGAGCCTTGCCGTCGCTGAGGAGCTCGGACGTCGTGCCCTGCAAGAGCGCATCAGCATGCTCGAGATCATCGAGAACCACTTCCGGCTGGTCAACGACGAACTCTCGAAGGAATCGGCCGTTGACAGATCGGCGGCTCTGGAATTCTTGCTGCAAACCTTCGCGCCGCTGGACGTCGCGACGCGCGGGTTCCTTGATGGCACAAGACGTTACGAGGAGCAGCGAGCCCGCGCCCAAGATCTCGCCGATCGCGACGAGTTCCGCAATGCACTGGTCAATTCGCTGCAGGAGGGATTCTTCGTCGCCGACGACACTGGCGCCGTCATCGAAATCAACGAGGCATTCAGCAGGATCACCGGGTACCCCTCCTACGACGCGCCGTATCGGTGGCCGCACCCCTGGCTGGTCGACAAAAAGGCGGCGCGGGTCCAGCAGTCCCGGTTGGGCACCGAAAGCCAAGTGCAGTACGAGACTCCGATCCGCCATCGCGACGGCCGACTGGCATGGGTCGCGGTAAACATCAGTACGGTCGCGACACAAGGCGTCGACGGGCCGGTGTATGTCGGAACGATTCGCGACATCACCGCGGAGCGCGCCTTTGCCGCGCGGGAAAGCGCGGTCTTGCGCCTGGCCACCGCCGTAGGCGTGGCGAAAAGCGTGGCTGAGGTGCTGTCGATCACCCTCGACGAGTGCCGAACCGCGATCGACGTCACGCGCGTAGTGGCCGTCACCTGGCCCACCAACGGGGGCGACCCGATCGTCCAGGTGGCAGGGGAGCAGGCCGCACCATCCTGGCACGACCTCGATCCGTCGCTGCAGGAGACTTTTCAACAGTCCCGCCACCAGTTGCCGCTCACCGTGCAGCCGATCGAGTCGGCAGACATTCCCGGGAAGTCACGCGGGATCGTCGCGGTGCTCTCCGGAAGTGGCGACGTGGCAATGTGGTTGGAGCTCCGCGAACCTCGCCGGGTCAGTGCCGAGGATCGGCTGCTGGTCACGGTACTGGTCGGACACCTCAGCCTGGCAGTCCAGCATGTCCGCCAGTTCGAGAGCGCCCGCGAGACATCGCTGACACTTCAGCGAGTCATGCTGCCCACCATGGATCCACCGCGGGGCTTCGCGGTGCGCTACGAACCCGCCGTGCTGCCACTGGAGATCGGCGGCGACTGGTATGAGGTGTTGCCGGTCGGCGAAAAACGAATCGGCATCATCGTCGGCGACTGTGTCGGGCGTGGCCTGCCCGCCGCCGCGGTGATGGGGCAGCTACGCAGCTCAGCACGGGCTCTGTTGCTGACCAACACCGAACCAGCCATGGTGCTCGAACAACTCGACTCCGCCGCCGAGTTCATCCCGGACGCCTTCTGCACCACCGTGTTTGTCGGCATCCTCGATACCGAATCGGGCGAGTTGCGTTACAGCAGCGCCGGGCACCTGCCAGCCCTGCTGGTGGCACCACAGTCCGAGCCGACATTGCTGTCAGATGCCCAATCGGTACCGATCGCCGTGCACAGCAACAGTTCTCGCCGTCAAGCATCGGCCGTGCTGAGCCCCGGATCCACATTGATGTTGTACACCGACGGTTTGGTGGAGCGACGGGATGCGTCGATCGACGACGGTATCGCACGCGTGGCAGACGTCGTGGTCGACGGAATGAATCTGACGGTCGACGCCGTAGCTGATGCCGCGCTGGCCGCGATGGCGCCGCCGGGAGGATACGACGACGACGTGGCGATTCTGGTTTATCGACACCCGTATGCCTCGTTGAGCATCGAAACTGAGGCGCTTGCAGATGAATTGGCCGATATCCGGCATCGGCTCACGGCGTGGATGCGCGACTCTGCTGTTTCAGAGGAGTTGATCGCCGACGTCGTCTTGGCGGTCAACGAGGCCTGCGCGAACAGCATCGAGCACGGGTATCGGGGACACCGCCCGGGCAAGGTCCGGGTGGACGCTGGATCTGACGGAGCGGAGCTGCAGATCCGCATCACCGATTCCGGCTCGTGGAAACCTGCGGCGTCCGACCCGGGCAACCGTGGACGGGGGCTGCTGCTGATCCGTTCGGTGAGCGACTGGCTGGAGTTGGACTGCACACCGTCGGGGACGACGGTCGAGATGACCTTCCGATTGCCCGCCGAGCAGCGCGCCCATGCCGCCTCGGAGGGGAGCTGACCGGTGCCGTACGAGTTCGTCGACCCACTTGTCGATGACGCGACGGCACGACTGGTCGAGGTGTTCAAAGACATTCACCGCCATCCCGAATTGGGTTTCACGGAAACACGCACCGCGGGAATCGTCGCGCAAACATTGACCGCGCTGGGTTTCGCCGTGCACGCCGGGATCGGCGGAACCGGTGTCGCGGCAATCCTGCGCAACGGAGCGGGCCCCACCGTGATGTATCGCGCCGACATGGATGCGCTGGCGGTCGAGGAAGCCACCGGCTTGGACTATGCAAGCACCGGGGCGGCCGCGCACGTGTGCGGTCACGACGCCCATGTGACCTGGATGCTGGGGATGGCAGACGTGCTGGCGCAGACCACCAGCTCATGGTCGGGCACCGCGGTGCTGATCGGCCAACCGGCCGAAGAGTTGATCGCCGGCGCGCAGGCCATGGTCGACGACGGCTTGTATGACGTCGTGCCCAAGCCGGACTTCCTGGTCGGCATGCACACCGCGCCCGGCCCACTCGGCATGGTCGTCGCCTCCAGTGGCACCAAGATGGCCGGCACCGACCAGCTCGACATCCTGTTCAAGGGTGTCGGCGGTCACGGGTCGATGCCGCAGCTGACCAAAGATCCGGTGCTGATGGCCGCCCTGGCCGTCGTCGAATTCCAGACGATCGTCAGCCGAACGATCGCACCGCAGGACACCGCCGTGCTGACCGTGGGTTCGGTGCAAGCCGGCTCGGCCTACAACGTCATCCCGGACCAGGCGCTGGTGAAGGCGAACCTGCGCTGGTTCAGCCCGCACGTCCGCGAGCAACTGCTGGGCGGGGTGAGGGCGGTCAGCGACGGCGTCGCTCGCACCTACGGGATGTCGGAGGACCAGCTGCCGGTGATCACGATGAAGGGCGGGTCCACCCCGCTGGTCAACGACGACCGCCTCTGCGAGCGGTTGGCCACGGCGCTTGGCGGGGTGATCGGTTCGCAGAACGTCGTGACGGATTTCCCGCCGCTGGCGGGTTCGGAGGACTGCCATCTGCTCAAAGGTCCGCACACCGACGTTCCGTTGAGTTACCTGCTGGTCGGTGTCGCCGACCCGCAGGTCTACGCCGAGGCTGCTGCGGCCGGCAAGTTGGTGCCCTATTCGCCGCACAGCCCGGACTATGTCGTCGACCTCGCGGCCATCCCGTTCGGGGCGAAGGTCGCCAGCCGCCTGATGCTGGAGTTGCTCGGTACTTGAGCGCCGGGACTAGGGGCAT